>JANMOR010000460.1:0-2032 GCA_031369435.1 Chitinophagaceae bacterium | reverse complement strand
GCGTAAATGATGTAAACTAAAAAAGTCACCTTTCAAAATAAAAAAAAGCCTGCATAAAATGCAGGCTTTTTAACGGGAGATTGAGGGGTCTCGAACCCCCGACCCTCAGAACCACAATCTGATGCTCTAACCAACTGAGCTACAACCTCCGTAATTGAGTCAGCAAAAGTAATGGAATTCAGTTTTACAAGCAAATCACTTCAGCACAATAAAAAATAAACGTTCTTTGCCGCTTATTGAACAACTTATGAATTATTGGCTATTTCTAATTCCTGTTATTTCAGCTTTTATTGGATGGGTCACCAATTGGGTGGCCATCAAAATGTTGTTTCATCCCCGTAATCCAAAAATTATTTTTGGATATAATATACAAGGCATCTTTCCAAAAAGACAGGAACAGTTTGCACAAAAACTCGGCAAACTTGTTGCAGATGAATTACTGTCCTTTTCTGATATCGAAGAAAAAATTACCAACCCGGAAAACCTCAAACAGGTATTACCACAAGTGGAAACTCATATTGATTATTTTCTACGGGTGAAGCTCAGTGATAGTATGCCGGTGATCAGTATGTTTATTGGTGATAAAACCATTGATAAACTGAAATCGGTTTTTATGGAAGAACTGGAGATTCTTTTCCCAAAAATGATGAAAGAATATGCCGGCTCTTTGAAAACCCAGCTCGATCTTGAGCAGATTGTAAGCGAAAAAGTAAAAGCCTTCTCCAGTGACAAGCTGGAGGATATCCTCTACCAGGTAATGGCCAAAGAATTCAGGTTTGTTGAAATAATAGGAGGTGTGTTGGGCTTCCTCATTGGGCTGTTACAGATCGTAATCACCCTTCTTACCCAATAATACCCACTCATCACAAAGCAAAACCTGCTGTTTGAACAATAGCCGTCAAATGCGGTTAAATATACCACTCATACTAAATGAATACACTACACATGAAATTTAATAGAAATTTGCAGCTCTTAAAAAATAAAACTCTTATCATGAAGCTTGTTTTTAGTTTACTCTTTTGTTTGTCAATTTTACAATTGTCGGCCCAGATGCCAGGTGGCGGAAATGGTGCACAAATGAATATGGGCCGTTTATATGGAAAAATTGTTGATTCAAAAACCGGCAAGCCCATTGATGCAGCATCAGTTCAGTTGCTGCAAAATAAGTACGACAGTGTTTCCAAAACAAGAAAAGATGTGATCGTAAACGGGCAGCTTACATTGCCGAATGGTGATTTCAGTTTGGAAGGATTGAACATCATGGCACAATACACTTTAAAGTTTACAGCTATCGGGTATAAAACCATTGAACAAAAAGCAGGTTTTACGATCAACAGGAATAATACCGGTGATATGAACCAGATGCTCAACAGTGTTGATAAAGATCTTGGTAATATCAAATTGGAAAATGATGTAAAAGAATTAGGTGAAGTAGTAGTAACAGGCGATAAACCAATTTTACAACTAGGTATTGATCGTAAAATCTTCAACGTAGATAAAAACATTGTTTCACAAGGTGGTACTGGTGTAGATGTAATGCGGAACGTTCCAACTGTAACGGTTGATGTGGACGGCAACATTACATTGCGGAACAGTGCTCCTCAAATTTTTGTTGATGGCCGACCAACAACTCTTACACTTGATCAGATTCCTGCTGATGCCATTCAGAGTATTGAACTCATCACCAACCCATCAGCTAAGTTTGATGCAAGTGGTGGACAGTCAGCTATTGTGAATATTGTTTTAAAGAAAAACCGTCGTGTAGGATATAGCGGTGGTGTTCGTGTTGGTGTTGATATGCGTGGTAAATTCAACGGCGGTGTTGATCTAAATATCCGCCAGGGAAAAGTAAACTTTTTTGCCAACCTGGGAACCATGCAACGTAAATCCATTTCATTTGGTGAAACAGATCGTACAAATCTTTTAAACCAACTGGACAATACCATCTTTACTCGCAACAGGAATATAAGCATGGGTATGTTTATGTTTGGAAGAGCAGGTTTTGATTTTTTAATTTGGAAACAAAAACCCA
>JANMOR010000414.1:0-4315 GCA_031369435.1 Chitinophagaceae bacterium | reverse complement strand
CTTGGGATTGATAACCGAGTTTGTGGGATTGGCTGCTTCTGTCCATGGAATGTCACCAAAATGATCTACAAGTGTCATACCTGTATAGGCTTTCAGTACCTGGCCAATGGCAATATGGTGCCATTTTGATTGGGCAGTAGCAAATGGTTCCATGGCATTCAATTGTGTTAAAATTGATCTGTAACCTGTGCTCCACACACCATTGAATGTTTCTGGTCTGTAAGAATTTAAGTAAATGCTTCCACCCATATTCGTCATTCGTGTTGTTTCCATTCCCCTGTCAGACATGGTATTGAAAAAGTCTGCAAAGCTTAATTGTGCAGCATTCAAATAAAGATCCACATCTGCTTTATCCAAAGTTGGTGTATTGGGGTTAGCGAGCAACTCGTCTAACTTCTTTTTACATGATGTAACCGACAATATCAGTACAGCTACAAAAAACAGAATTTTATATTGTTTCATACTTTTAAATTTAGAAGGTGATCCTTATGCTGCCGCCAATTCTTCTTGAAGAAGGGCCTGTTAATAATTCAAAACCACGGGCAAAACTGTTTACCCCCAAAGTTGAAGTTTCAGGATCGAAGTTGGTGTACTTCGGAAAAGCAGGAGCATTATACCAAAGGTTTTGACCGGAAACAGTTAAAGAAACACCTCCAAAAGGAGTTTTACTTAAAATTGATTCAGGTAAGGCATAAGAAAGTGACATTTCTCTTAAACGGATGACAGTAGCATCCCACACGCCAAATTCATCAGCAGATACTAACCTGTTGTTAAAGAATACATCCGAAACTGAGATCTGTACATTGTTAGGTTCGCCTGCTTGATTTACACCCCGGATAACATACATCTGCTGACGATCAACTTCAGTATCCTTTGTAACACCTCTTGACAAAAGAATCAACGGAGTCATTGCAAACATATCGCCACCTTGTGAATAATCCCACTGCATACGGAAACTGAATCCTTTGAAACTAAGATTGGTAATACCTGTCAGTTGAAAATCAGGATTTACATCTCCAATAATGCCGAGTGCCGGGTCAATCAGGTAGTTGCCATCGGGTCCTACAACAGGCTGATTGCCTTTATCTTTATTTCTCAGCACTTTTGATCCGTAGATCATACCCAATGGTTTATCAGGGAATGCAAAAATTCCAAGATCACTATACCCTGCAAGACCGATTTGTGTAATTTCATCCGGGAAATCATACGCCCTGTTCCTGTTAAGGGTAAAGTTTGCATTTACATCCCAGGTAAGATTTTTATTGCGTACAATGGTATAGCCTAAACCAAGTTCAATACCCTTATTTTCAACTGTAGCGGCATTGATACTTTGTACGGTATAACCAGAAGCCGGGTCAAGATCTTTATCAAGAATCTGGTCGGGGTTTCTGCGACGGTATAGCGTAAAGTCAATATTCAAACGGTTATTGAACATTCTGCTTTCAATACCAACTTCAACTTCTTTTGAAAGCTCTGGTAATAACTCAGGGTTTGGTCGTCTTCCTCCCAGTGTGTTTGAATTGATAATTGTATTTCCTTGAGTAACAAACCTGTTTGCCTGGATACCTAAAACAGCCCTGGTTTGATATGCGTTACCAAAAGAGGCACTGGTTGAATATCCACCACGTATTTTTAAATAATTCAGCACTTTGCTCGATTTCAAACTTTCAAAGGCTGTTGTTGGAATGAATGATGCAGTAACGTTAGGATACAATTTTTTCCTGTTAGCAGATTCGAACTTTGAAGACCAGTCATTTCTTGCACCTAAGTTTAAAAAGAGATAATCTTTATAACCCAATGATGCAAATGCAAAAGCACCTTACAACATCTGATCTTCAATGAAGTCAAGATCAGCTCCGCTTTCGCCTGTTTTACTTTGCTGAATAAAGTTAGAGTGGTCGAACAAATCAAATACCAATTGCTGAGAACTGTACTGACCAAACTGTTTGTATTTGTTTGTATAAGCATTTACACCGGCATCAACACCAATAGTAATATCATCATTAATCTTAGTGTTATAGTTACCAATTAAAGAATGATCCCAAATGGCTCTGTTAGCAGAAACTGTTCTGTAAAAACCAAGTGGCAATTCCTGTCCGCCTTTGTTATGCTTATGAATATGCTGTTCTGAATAGTTATCAAAACCTATTTTATAAGTAAAAGCTATATTATTCATTAAATCATAACGTAATTGAACATTACCATAAGCACGGTTAGTAATCTGTTGTACCCTGGAGTTTGCAACAGTCCAGCGTGGATTGGTAATATCGTTGCCGTTTCTGTAATAAACGGAAGATCCGTCAGCAGGGTTTTGATAAGGCCATCCCATCAAATCTACAGAAGTGGGTGTATAAATTAAGTCTCCAAATACGGAAACTCCGTTATCTGCACCACTACCTGTACTACTTGCTGTAGGTGGAGTTTTAAAATCAGACGTTACAAAGTTAGCTGAGGCATTCAATGTAAACTTGTTGGTAAGCTTAACATTACCGCCTACACCAAATGAATTCCTTGTAACAGTGTTACCGGGAGTAAAACCTTTATCATTCAAATTACTGTAGTTGGCATTAAATGCCGCACCAGGGCCACCGCCACTTACGTTAACACTTGTATTACTAACAATACCTGTTTGAAAAAAGTTTTTAACGCCATGATAAGGTTTAAACTCATATTTAGCTCCTTTTAATTCAGGAAAAGAACCATTTAAAGCAGGCCTGTCATAGGGATGAGGTAATTTCATTGGAGGATCAGTAAATGGAATAGATGCCCAGTTACTGAAGAAGTTTCCAATAGCATTATTAAAGCCATTACCATATTTTTCAGTGTACTCTGGAAGATTGGCTACCACGTTTGTAAATACAGACTGATTAACTGTAATTTCAGTTTTCTTTCTATCACGACGTACGCCACCATTTTTTGTAGTGATTAATACCACTCCATTACGTCCGAGTGAACCATAAAGTGTTGTTGCACTTAATCCTTTTAATACACTGATGCTTTCGATATTGTTGGGGTCAAGGTCAAAGAACCGGCTGCCTGTTTGGTTACCAAACAAAAAGCTACCCTGTGAATTTGTTGAACCATCAAAAGGAACACCATCAACAACAAATAAAGGTTGAGAACTACCAGTTAAAGTAGAGACACCACGTATAGTGATGTTGGTACCAGAACCGGAAATACCGCTACTGTTGAGGATATTCACACCAGGGGCTTTACCCTGAAGTAAACGCATTGGATCACCTTCAGGACGAAGTTCCAATTGCTTTTTATCAACTGTAGCAACCGCATAACCCAAGGCTTTCTTTTCACGTCTGATACCTGAGGCAGTAACAACCACTTCAGTAAGACTTGTGTTTGCAGCACTCAGCTTAACATTAACAGTTCCACCGCTTGCGGCAGAAATTCTTAATGTTTCAAAACCAATACTGGAAATTTCAAGTGTTGCATTACGCCTAACACTGAATTTGAAAACGCCGCTTGCGTCTGTAGTTGTACCATTTTTAGTACCCCTTTCTGTAACAGAAGCATTAGCAACTGGATTACCATTTTCGTCCGTAACCTTGCCGGACACATCTACCGTCTGTGCAATTGCCAGTTGAAAACACAGCAAGAGCATACCAGTTAGGATGGATAGCTTTTTTCTCATGTTGATAGTTTTAGATTAATATTACTTTTTCAAATATAAGGGTTCTGATTTATTGACAAAAAAAAGTTAAAACAGATTTTTTTACCCCTAACTGTCATATGACAACATGGTTTTAACATTTGCTGCACTGCTGAGAAAGAAATGACATTAAAGTTTCCACAGGATTTGCACTTTTATTTCTGATCGTTTATTTCCTTGCAGTTCATCAAGCCCAGAGCCGATTTTATCTGGGTTTTTATAGATTAATTGAGACCATTTGCCCCAAACAGATAGTTTTTTGGAGATATCGTAATTGATATTTATATAATAACGATATCCTGTATCTGCAAATGCCGGAATTGAGAATCCATACAAAACATCATTCTCATATGCGTAAATACGGCTGTTAAAGTCGTCGGTTTCAAAATACTGTAGCCGGATATTGGCTGAAAAAGGTTTCAGCATAGGTTTATAAAATACATCAAAAAAAGTAAGGAACCCCCTGCTTTCCAAAGGGCCGTTCACATCATACCACATTGCATCCAACCGTTGCCGGAGTGTGATACTCTGTGTAATCTTATATTGAATTTGCGTTCTCCAGTTCTTCCTGTTTACGGGAAAAACAAGTGAAGTGGCCAATTCGTTATCATTTGTAAAATTCAGTCCCTTACTCTCACTGCGGAATCTTGT
>JANMOR010000367.1:0-5110 GCA_031369435.1 Chitinophagaceae bacterium | reverse complement strand
AAAAGGAAGCAGAAATAATATTCGCCTCAGTGGTATTGCCAATGATAAATTATGGAGTGGTATTGGTGATGATGCAAATGGCAACCGTTTTACATGGACCGCTGTTTTCAGCAAAGACGCAGAAACAAAAACCGACAGCATCAAACCTAAGATGGCACCTAAGATGGGTAAACTTTCTTATCCTTTCAATGGATATGGTTTTGAAGAAATGCCCAAACAGGAAACTATCTTAATTAAGAATGCCACAGTTTGGACCAACGAAAAAGAAGGTGTGCTTTTAAATACTGATGTATTACTGAAAAACGGCAAGATCGCTGCAGTTGGTAAAAACTTAAGTGATGCGGGTGCTAAAGTTATTGATGGTACAGGCAAACATGTAACTGCCGGTATCATTGATGAACACTCACATATTGCTGCAGCATCTATTAATGAAGGCGGACAAAGTGTTACATCAGAAGTGCGTATTGCCGATAACCTGAATCCTGACGACATTAACATCTATCGCCAGTTAAGCGGTGGCGTTACTTCATCACATATCCTGCATGGTTCTGCCAATACAATCGGCGGGCAAACGCAACTGATCAAACTTCGCTGGGGTGCCAATGATGATGGATTGAAATTCCAGGGCTGGACAGGCTTTATCAAATTTGCATTAGGCGAAAATGTTAAGCGCTCAGGTTCTACTCAAAACAATCGCTTCCCCGATACACGGATGGGCGTAAGCCAGGTATTGATTGATGCTTTTACCCGTGCAAAAGATTATGAAGCTTCCTGGAAAAAATTTGATGAAGAGAAAAAGAAGAATCCAAAAGCGCTTGGGCCTCGCCGTGATCTTGAGCTGGATGCTTTGGTGGAGATCATGAATAAAAAACGTTTCATTACCTGTCACTCTTATGTGCAAAGTGAAATCACAGATATGATCCGTGTAGCTGATCGTTTTGGTTTTACACTCAACACCTTTACACATATCCTTGAAGGTTATAAAGTAGCTGATAAGATGAAGGAACATGGTGCTGCTGCATCAACATTCAGCGATTGGTGGAATTATAAAATGGAAGTGCTTGATGCCATTCCTGCCAACGCTACCATCATGCAAAAAGTTGGCTTGAATGTGGCCATCAATTCAGATGATGCTGAAATGGCCCGTCATTTAAATCATGAAGCAGCCAAGAGTATCAAGTATGGCGGTATGAGCGAAGAAGACGCTTTGAAAATGGTTACACTCAATCCTGCAAAAATGTTGCATGTTGATGATAAGGTAGGAAGCATTCGTGTGGGCAAAGATGCTGATGTGGTGTTGTGGAGCGATCATCCGCTGAGTATTTATGCCAAAGCAGAAAAAACAATTGTAGATGGTATCATTTATTATGACAGGGAAAAAGACAAACAGTTGAGGATTGATCTTGCCAAAGAGCGTGCAAGACTGATGGCAAAAATGATCGGTGAAAAAAGAGCCGGTATGCCAACTGTTCCGTTTGCACCAAGCATGGAATTAATGCATACCTGCACAGATCATTATCACAAACATGGTTTGCTGGTAGTAGATGCAGAAGAGAATTATCAAAATGGTAACCAATAAAATTTAAGACAATGAAGAAGATATTATTAATAACGCAAATGCTGGTTTTGTCGGTTGCTATCTTTGCTCAGGACGATGTGTACCCTGCAAAACCGCAGACAGAAAAAATTACATTGGCCAATGCAACCGTTCATGTGGGGAATGGAACGGTTATTACAAATGGTTTTGTAACATTTGAAAACGGAAAGATCACAGCTGTTGGAGCAAGTGCTCCTGCTGCACCAGGTAAAGTTGTGGACATTAAAGGCAAACATGTATATCCCGGGCTTATTTTATCTGTTTCACAATTAGGCTTAGTTGAAGTAAGCAGTGTACGGGCAACCATTGATCAAACAGAAATTGGTTTATATAATCCAAACATCCGTTCAATTGTAGCATACAATTCTGATTCAAAAGTGATCAATACGTTAAAGAGTAATGGTATTTTATTTGCCAACGTTGTTCCGCAGGGAGGTACTATCAGCGGATCATCAACCGTTGTTCAACTCGATGCATGGAATTGGGAAGATGCCATTTACAGAGCCGACGGACAGGTACACATGAACATGCCATCCTTGTTCTTTCGCCCTAATCCATTTGCTGCGTTTTTGGGTTTAGCTGAAACACGCAATGCAAATGATGTGATCAAAGAAGGATTAAATCGTATTGAAGAGATCAAAAACTTTTTCCGTGAAGCAAGGGGTTATGGTAAAGAAACATCACACAGCAAAACAAACCTGAAATTCGAAGCTGTAAAAGGTTTGTTTGAAAAGAAACAAAAACTGTTTGTGCATTGCGATATTGTAAAAGAGATGCTTGTTGCTATAGATTTTGCAAAAGAGTTTGATTTTGATGTGGTAATTGTTGGTGCAAGTGAGAGCTGGCAAATTGCAGATTTACTGAAACAAAACAATATTGCTGTTATTCTTGGTTCGCAACACAGTTTGCCAACCATGGCTGATGATGATGTTGATCAGCCATACAAATCAGCAACCTATTTACAAAATGCTGGAGTGTTGTATGCCATTAATGATGAAGATGGTTCTACCCGTGGACGCAACCTGCCGTTCAATGCAGGCACCGCAGTTGCCTATGGCATTACTAAAGAACAGGCATTAACCGCTATTACATTTAATGCTGCAAAAATCCTTGGTATTGATAGCAGAACAGGTTCCATTGAAGTGGGTAAGGATGCAAATATTGTTATCAGCGAAGGAGATATCCTTGATATGAAGACCAGCATTATTACACATGCATTTATACAAGGCCGCCAGGTAAGTCTGGAAGATAAACACAAACAATTGTATGAACGTTACAAACAGAAGTACGGAATAAAATAAGTTTCTTACCTATTTCAGAACAGGCTGCCTTTGAAACCGGCAGCCTGTTCTATTTCGTATATACGCATATTATGATGTTGAAAAAAAACGTTTTAACTTCGTTCAATGAAATTGCAACCGCTATGAATAAACCCTTTCTATTTATTTTATTCGGTTTAATGATTGCTTCTTCCTGCCGTAAACCAACCGATCCACCATTACTTACAGGCATTATAACCCAAGGCACATGGTATGTAAATCTAATGAAGGATAACGGTACAAATTACACTGCCGCTTATACGGGATGGAAATTTACTTTTCAGGCAGATAAAGTGGTGCTGGTAACTGATGGCGTAACTTCTTACAGTGGCACATGGGCCGAAGATGAAGCAAGAGATAAATTTATACTCAACATCAACTCTCCTGAAATTGAATTAATCAACATCAGCCAGGAATGGGATATCTTTCTCAAAACCTATGGCAGGGTTATTTTTAAAGATGATAGATTCAACCCTACACAGGAATTACAGTTTACTAAATTCTAACTAAGAAATCTCTTTAAACAATGAGTTTAGGATAATCAAAGAACCAAAATTCTTTTTGCGCTTTTTTAAAATCGGTCCAGTTTTTACCACCCATTTTTATTGCAAAAACTGAACAGGTAGGCATATTATCAACTTTTATATGAGAGAGTTGATTGGCAAAATCGGTAATACCATTGTTATGTGAAAAGATGGCTGCATGATCAATTGCAGAATCAAGTTGACTGATGGTTTCAAAAAAAACTGTTGGCGTTGCCAGGTAAAGTTGTGATTGGAGGATCATACTTTTTTCAGTTGCAGCAAATGTTTCCATGAACAATGCACATGTTTTTTTTGCACGGTTGGCGGGGCTGCTGATAAAAACATCAATCTTCACTTTTTTCTCAAGCAACCGTTTGGCCATCATGGGGGCGTCTTTCAACCCTCTTGCATTTAAAGGCCGGTCAAAATCATTTTGTGATGGGTCGTCCCAACTGCTTTTTGCATGACGTATGAGGAGTAAGGTTTTCATCTTACATGTAAAGTACACAATCAATTAAAATAAAAAACCACTTGCTGAAAAAACAAGTGGCTGTAACCAAAAATAATTTCCTTGAAAGGAAAAAGACTTTAAAGACGGGCATTTATTATAAAGCAAAAATTTTGCCAAACAGCTAACTGTAACTCAGTCTTTTAATATCCTCTTACATTTTTCCCATCCATATAATTTAAGAACGCTTTATTGCAAACCCTGTTGCCACCGGGTGTAGGATAGTTGCCGGTAAAATACCAATCGCCTGTATTAGTTGGGCAGCTTGCATGCAGGTCTTCAATGTTCTGGTAAATGACCTGTACAGGAATTTGAAAACCTGCAGGTGTAATAAGTTGTGCAATTTTATCGCTGATCTCTTCGGTAGTAAATGATTTGTATAAACGTCGCACAACATTTTCTGTATGCAATTGATTATTCCGTTGCAGCTCTTTAATTGTGACCAATACTTCCTCAATCAAATCTTCCATTCCTCTTTCCTTCAGCAATTCCATCATTGCACGAAAGGCTACAAAATCGCCCAGCTTACTCATATCTATCCCATAACAGTCAGGATAACGGATCTGTGGTGCACTGGATACAACTATGATCTTTTTAGGATTCAAACGACCGAGCATCCGCACAATACTTTCTTTCAAGGTGGTACCACGCACAATGCTATCATCAATCACCACCAATGTATCTTCACCGTTACGCACTGTACCATACGTTATATCATATACGTGTTGTACCATTTCATTCCGGCTGCTGTCTTCTGTAATAAAGGTTCGCAGCTTTACATCTTTAATAGCAATTTTTTCTTGCCTTATTTTTCGGGTTATCATTTCTTGTAACTTCTCTTCGGTTACATCGTTTCCCCAGCTTAAAATACGTTCTACTTTTATTTTGTTTAGGTAATCTTCCATACCTTTTACTAAACCATAAAAAGCCACTTCGGCTGTATTAGGAATATAGGAGAAAATAGCATTTTTTAAATCATACGATATGGCTTCTAATACTCGTTTGCTTAAGTGGTAGCCAAGAGCAATACGTTCTCTATAAATTTTTTCATCGCTACCTCTACTAAAATAAATACGTTCAAAACTACAAGCCCTCCGCTCTTTGGGTGGTACAATTTGTTCTATTGTATAGTTGCCATCAGCATCAACCAAAATAGCTTTAC
>JANMOR010000357.1:0-1953 GCA_031369435.1 Chitinophagaceae bacterium | reverse complement strand
CAATACTTGCATCTGTTTTCCACTGATCAACAGAATATCATTTGCAAAAGCATTTGCAGCAATGGTCACCACTTTTGCATCCTGCTCATCGGTACAAATCGCCGCAACAGAAGAGGGAGTGAATAAAGAAAAAGAAGAAGGCTTTTCAGAAACTGACAGTGTATTGGTTTGCGCCCTGCAAATAGTCACAAGAAAAAACAGACAGCAACAAAGCACAGGCTTGATCATCTTCAGCATTTACAATCGTTTAAACAGCTTGTAAATTTAACGTACTGTGCAGGTAAGCTATCCTGCTGTGTCCTGCATATCAGAATCGGAGGATGACGGCTAATTAAGGAACGTCTTTGCGAGGGTAACGTCAGCCCGGGGTCTGGCCTTTGCCGACCCCGGGATATCTGTACTACAGCACATCTTCAATACGCATTTTATACACTACAGCACATCTTCAATACGCATTAACTTATCATAGAAGCAAGCAGATCCTTCATAAAACAACGCACTTGAATGTGTATAGCTTAAAAAATCTTTTGCCAACAACCATTTACCACTTGTTGGGTTATGATGAATGTAATCCAGTTTTTGATAAATGAATTCTTTTGACAAACACTTCTTCGCATCAAAACTATCTTCAAATACTTTGTGCAATTGTCCTTTTTTCTTTTCGCTTTCCTTTACACCTGCTGCCATCCGTTGTAACAAGCTGTTTTCGTTTAACGCTGCAAGACGTTTAATCATCTCATAGGCTATAAAACGTTTCCCGTTTCCTATAACCGTGTTTAACGACTTTTTCATTTCCGGGAAATACAACATTAGATGCACATGGTTAGGCATAATAACATAACCGGCAACACGAATGCTTTGTGTATGCAAGTAATCAAACCATTTATAGACCAGATCGTAGGAGTTTGTTTGCTGAAATAAAGGCAACCACTGATAACAGGTGAAAGTGACAAAATAAATACTGTTTGCTTCCTGCTCGTGTTGTGTGCGAACGGCCATGAGGTAAGATACAAAAGATATGTTCTAACTCCCGGGGTCGGCTGAGGCCAGACCCCGGGCTGACCAACATTCAGGATAAATTAATCTTCATTTGTAGAACTGATTCTGTTAAAGCGGGGGTTCACCACATTGTTAAGCTTAGAGCCAAAACGGTAATTGATGCCAATGCTCGTGAAATAGTTGTATCCCGAAGCAAGCTGCCGTCTTCTTGCCAATACTTCTTCAGGTGTTGTATTTCCTTTTACAAGAAAAACCTGGTCACGGGTAAGGCCACCAAAGGCCATAATGTAGAATGATAAACCACCTGTAATGCGTACACTGCTGTAAACATCAATTCCAAGATTAAAAAATTTCCAGTTGTTAAAATAATTATGATAGGTTATGCCTGCATAAGAGTTACCCCATTTCTGATTAAGAGACAGATAGGCGGTTGCCCGATGGCCATACAGGGATTCCTTTGTTTTATCATAAATGGTCGTGTCGTAATAATAATTCCTTCTTGCTGTAAGCCCATAGCTCAGTGTAAACAACTTGTTATTTACTTCTTCATAAGGAAAGATATTGTATTCAACTGCTGCCCGTAGTAAGGCACGCCCCTTATTATTAGAAAAAGTATTCTGGTTGTATTTCATTTCATAAGACCAACTCCAGTGTGTATTGATGCTTTTAACGAGGTATTGGTTGATTGACCAATTATGATTATTAACCACAAACTTTTGTATAGCCCCGTTTTCTTCATACTCAAAAGTGGATTTGTTCTTCCCCCAGTTTACACCCATGCCTGTTTTTATTTTGTCTGTAATTCTGTTTGCTGAAAAATTGCCACTATAATTGGCGTTTTTATAGTTAGCATCTGCACTAATATTTCCATCTGCGCCGATACGTATCACCCAGGCATTCCATGGGTCATTTGTATTAGTGGAATTAGCAGTACCTGCCGTAGTTGTGTCTTTT
>JANMOR010000317.1:0-12578 GCA_031369435.1 Chitinophagaceae bacterium | reverse complement strand
TGGTAATCCAGTTCGGTCACTTGCCCTTCTTCGATCGAGTTTGTTAATAGTTTATTCAGCGCTCCTTTTGCTGCACCACAACAACCGGAATTTATATGTTGACCAATGCGATGTATTTCTCCAACAGCCCCGTTTTTTGATATGCCAATATGCGGACCGTAATACACAATAACAGCTCCTTCATCGGGTACATGACTGGCAAAAGCACTCATACCTGTTAAACCTGTAAAGGGATACCCATCTAATCCACCCATTTTGAAAGGCCCGAGAAATTCATGTGCACGTGCAGGGTATTGAATACTGTTTACATCATCGCTGCAAATACTATCAGCCAGCATGATCTGAGCAGGTTCAAGATCAAGTTTCCCTTCTACGAAATCAATCAGCCTGTTTACACTGTCAATAGTAGTAATGGCGGCGGGATAATGTTGCCGGATGATCGCAAGTTTTTCTCTTTTCTTCATACAGAATTTATTTTGGCGGCAGGTTAAAAATAAACAAAAACAACCTGTGTAATTCCAAAGGGAAAGAATTTTAATGGTTAACTTTACGTAGTTATGATCCTCCGCATTCCATTATTATTTGAAGGCTCCAAAAATTCAAAGAATCTCTACGCTTTGTTTGACAGTGGCGAAACTTATTCATGCATTAATGAAGACCAGGCAGAGGAGCTGGAAATTTTTACACCGTTCCACAAACCAATGAAGCTGGCAACTGCCAGTGAACATGTATTTATGGAGATAAGTAATTCTGTTCGTCTTGATTTTTATAAAGATGAAATTCGTTTGAGCGATGAGTTTTTGGTAGTACCTGGTTTATCAGAAGAAGTGGTTATTGGGGCTACTACTATGCAGAAATGGCGAATAAAGTTAGACTTTGAGCATGATACAGTTATCATTGACCCTAAGGTGGCGAAACTGATTTTAATTAATTTGATAAATAAAGATTAATGCCATACTTCAGAAACTTTCTTTATTGGATTGATAAACGAAACTGGAAATATATTTTCTTACTTGCATCTCTTGAGCTTTGCCGATATTGATAGTTCTCAAAACAGTTAAGAATTATCAATTCATCAATTATCAATTATCAACTATCAGTTAAATCATGCCGCACTATTATAAGTTGGGAAACATCCCGCACAAACGTCATACACAGTTTCGCAAACCGGATGGCGGTTTATACAGTGAACAGTTATTTTCAACAGAAGGGTTCAGTGATGATTATTCGTTGTTGTATCATTGTCATCCTCCTACTCAAATCATTAAAACAGAAGCGCAGATTGATGTATCGCCCATTATTGCCGAAGAAAAAATGCTGCAGCACCGTTGTTTTGAAGGGTTTCAAATAAAACCGGCAAAAGATTTTTTGGAGAGTCGTATTCCGGTACTGGTGAATAGCGACTGTCATATTGTATTGGCTGCTCCGCAGCAAAGCATGACTGATTATTATTACAAGAACACCGATGCGGATGAATTGATCTTTGTACACGAAGGAACAGGAAAGGTTAAAACACAATATGGTGAATTGCCTTTTGGCTATGGTGATTATATTATCCTGCCACGTGGCACCATTTATCAAATTGAATTCAATGATGAACACAACAGGTTGTTTATTGTTGAATCATTTACGCCGCTTCGTTTTCCTAAACGGTATATGAGTAAGTTCGGACAGTTGATGGAACATTCTCCTTATTGCGATCGGGATATCCTTGCCCCACAAGATTTACAAACACATGATGTGAAAGGTGATTTCCTCATCAGGGCAAAAAAGAAAGGGATGATGTATGGCTTGCATTACGGCACGCATCCCTTTGATGTAGTGGGTTGGGATGGATGTTGCTATCCATATATTTTTTCCATTCATGATTTTGAACCCATCACGGGCCGTGTGCATCAGCCACCACCGGTGCATCAAACATTTGAAACAAATGCATTTGTTGTATGTTCATTTGTACCGAGGTTATATGATTATCATCCTGACGCTATTCCTGCTCCATACAATCACAGCAATATTGATAGTGATGAATTGATCTATTATGTTGATGGTGATTTTATGAGTCGCAAAAATGTAACAAGAGGAATGATCACTTTGCATCCTGCAGGAATACCACATGGGCCACATCCCGGAGCTGTTGAAAAAAGTATTGGTGCCAAAGAAACTAAAGAGTTGGCGGTGATGGTGGATACATTCCGTCCGTTGATGTTAACAAAACAGGCGCTGGATATTGAGAATGGAAATTATATTATGAGCTGGGCAGAATAGCTAATAGATCTAATGCGAGAAAAGAGATTGAAGAAAACTCTTTTCTTATGAAGGAAGTATTTACTCTTCCACTTTTATTTCAAACTTCACCGGTATCACAAATACCTGGGTAAAGTGCGATTTGATTTTTTTCTGGTAACTGATCGCTTCGGATTGGGTTAAAAAATTTCCAAAACGTATTTTGTAGTAGGGACTTTGAAACATTAAGAATGTTTTCTGTTGGGGGTATTTTGAAAGCAGCAATGATTTTGCTTTGATGGCTTCATTCCTGTCGGTAGTATTCAATACCTGCAGTTGGTAGCCACTCACTAATTTTTTTGTGACAGTTTTTTTCTTAACTGCTGTTGGGGCAGTAGTAGTGGTTGTCTTCGGCCCTGTGCAGGCCGCCAGAACAAGAGCTATAAAGATGCTGTAAATGATTTTTTTGATGTGCATTACTTCAGGATACACACATTTTGCAAAATCCAGGCCAGAAATTCACTTTTAGCTTTCCTGTAACTTATCGTTCATCAATGTTTTAGAAAAGCATCGGTTTTATTAATTATCAATGCTGAAATAAATATCTGCTCTTAGTTGTGAACTATAATCTTTCCTGCAAAAAACTTTTCTTTACCAATGAGCCGAACAATATAAACCCCGGCAGCAATATTTGTTAGTGTTATCTCTGTATTTCCTCTTCTGCCTGCAATGTTTTGTTGCTGAACAATTGCTCCGTTGCTGTTGATGATTTGCAGTTGCTGGTAAGCCGATGGCAAATGAATGGTAAAACTTTTTCCGTTAATGACAGATGGATAAATGAATGGTTTCTTTTCTTCATTCAAATCGGTAACAGCTGTTGGCGTAGATGGAATAACAGCGTAAGCGCTTCCATTTAACGAAACATTCAGCAATTCACCGCTTTCAGTTTCTCCAAAACCCACAACAAATGTTGGTAATCCTGTTTGAACAGTTGTTGTAAAACCGGCAGTATTGACTTTATAAAGATTCCCACTATATACATCAGCTGCAAAATAATATCCCTGCATTGAAGCATGAGTTGAACCTCTGTACACATACCCGCCCGTAACAGAAGCAGAGCCGGGACTTGGATTAGGATAATCATACACAGGGAAAACATAATTCGAGGAAACCAAACAACCGGTTGTATTAAAAGGCAGGCTGCCTTCATAACAACGCCATCCATAATTAATACCACCTGTACTGCCGGCAGCTCTGTAATTTATTTCTTCTCTAGTATCCTGTCCCACATCTCCAATCCACATATCATTGGTAGTACGGTCAAAACTCCAGCGGAACGGATTACGTAAACCAAGTGCCCATATTTCATCACGAACATTTGGATCGCTTACATATGGATTATCTGCAGGGATAGTATAATATGGTGCAATTGTTCCGATTGAAACATTGATCCGGATCATTTTCCCAAGCAATACAGTTCCATTCTGCGCATTGTTAGGCACATCACCACCGCCCCCACCATCACCGGTAGCAAAATATAAATATCCGTCAGTTCCAAAATTTAATTTGCCTCCATTATGATTGGCCTGCCCGGGATGCGGAATAGTAAGTACAACCTGCTTTGATGCTGCATCAGCCTGGTTGGTATTACCGCTGCTTACTTTGTATCGGCTTATTTCAATATCGCCTGATGAATTGGTATAATACACCCAGAAAAATCCATTGGCTTCATAGTTGGGATGAAAAACAAGACTTAATAATCCACGCTCATTACCGGTTGAAATGCCCGTTACTGTAAGAAAGGTTCCCAGCAAGGTATAGGAAGAGTTGTAAACTTTTATGTTGCCTCCCTGTTCCACAACAAAGATCCTGTTGGTACCATCGCCGGCATTCACAATATCAACCGCTGATGTAAGACCTGTAATGACAGGGTTATAAGTGATAACAGGCTGGCTGTTTACTGTGTTTATCAGTATAAGAAACAAAACAGTTAAACAGAATTGCTTGAAGAAAAAGGATGGTATAAACTTATTTTTTATGGGTGTGTATAGTTCTGGTAACATGAAAAACGGTTTATTGTTAACAGCAGCAAAATTAATGCCTTCAATATAGACCGTTTAAAGCAAAGGAAGAAAGGAAGCTTTATTCATACTCTTTTCACCGGTTTATGTTCTGGGCTGATGAACATCTTCAACACGTTTTCAATAATGCATGTTTCTTTGGATTATAAAAAATAATTTGTTGGGTTGAAGTGTTTTTTTATTTTTGTTAACCATTTGGTTAAATTTATGACAAAGCGGATCAAAGATCAGAATGCGGAAGAAAAGATACTGGATGCAGCCCGAAAGGTATTTATCAAAAAAGGCATGTATGGTGCAAGGATGCAGGATATTGCTGATGAAGCAGGCATAAACAAAGCCCTGCTGCATTACTATTTTGAAAGTAAAGATAAACTATTTGAAAAAGTGTTTATGGAAGCTGCCGGGCATTTGTTCCCGAAAGTGAATGAGGTCTTTAATTCAGATAATACCCTGTATGAAAAGATTGAAAAGTTTTGCGAAGAATATATTACAGTTGTGATGGAAAACCCTTACCTGCCTTTGTTTGTAATGAATGAAGTGAACCAGGATCCTGTTTTTTTTATGAAGAAACTGATGGGTACAAAGAATAAACCCGACCCTTCTAAATTCCTGGCCCAAATAGAGGCTGAAGTGAAAAAAGGAACAATTAAACCCATCAGTCCATTGCAATTAATGATGAACCTTCTTTCAATGACCATTTTTCCATTCATCGCCAAACCCATTTTTCAAATGAATCTTGGGTTGGATGAATTCCAGTTCCGTCATGCAATGGAGCAACGGAAGAAAGAAATACCAAAGTTTATCATTGATTCTATAAAAAAATGATTTTTTTTGAACTCAAATTAACTGTTTGGTTAAATAATATAAATATGAAAAAATTGCTGCTGGGCTTTCTGTTGATTGCAGAAGGCGCATTTGCTCAAACCCTTACACTGGATAAGGTGAATGAAATGGCCAGGGAGAATTACCCCCTGATCAAACAAAAAGATCTTATCAGGCAAACGAAAGAATTGACTGTTGATAATCTCAACAAAGGTTATTTGCCGCAATTTTCAATCAGCGGACAGGCCACTTATCAATCGGAAGTAACAATGGTAAAAATTCCTTTGCCGGGTATAACTATTGATCCGCTCAGTAAAGATCAATACAGGCTGGTGGCCGATGTAAACCAGGTGTTGTACGACGGTGGTGTCATCAAACAACAAAAAAATATCCAACACCTGAATGCTGATGTGGAAGAACAGAAAATTGAAGTGGAGTTGTACAAGCTGCGTGAACGCATCAACCAGTTTTATCTCAGCATTCTTTACATTGATGAACAGTTGAAACAAACGGAGCTGGTAAAAAAAGATATAGAAAACGGTATGAAAAAAGTGGAAGCGCAGGTCCAGAATGGAGTAGCGTTCAAATCAAATCTCAACACTCTCAAAGCAGAATTATTAAAAGCAGAACAACGGATGATTGAGCTTGCTGCAACAAGAACAGGTTTGCTCGATGTATTGGGATTATTTACCAATCAAACATTCACAGCGAATTCAATATTGGAAAAACCACAGGTAGCAACCATTACTGAACAGGTTATACAACGCCCCGAATTAAAATTCTTTCAAACACAGCAACAATTTTTTGATGGACAAACAGGACTCATCAAATCAAGAGCCCTGCCCAAAACGAGTTTGTTTTTCCAGGGTGGATATGGACGACCCGGTTTAAATATGCTGGAAAATAAATTCGCTGCTTATTATACTACCGGTTTACGTTTCAACTGGTCGCTGGGATGGTTGTACACTTCCAAACAGGAAAAGGAATTGATACAGGTAAGCAAACGCATTGTTACTGTTCAGCAAAACGCTTTTGTATTAACTACCAATACACAATTGAAACAGCAACAGGCAGAAATAATAAAGATGCAGCAGTTGATTGCAAAAGATCTGCAGATCATTGATCTGCGGGTAATGGTAAAAGATGCTGCCAAAGCTCAATTAGAAAATGCAGTGATCACAGCTAATGATTACCTGCGGGAGGTAAATGCAGAAGACCAGGCAAGACAAAACCTCCTTGTTCATCAACTCCAATTATTACAGGCACAAATTAATTATCAAACCATACTTGGAAAATAAACGAATACTCATGCGTACATTTTTAATAGCTATTACAGCAACATTATCAGTAGCAGCGTGCAAGCAAAAAGAAAATCAATTTGATGCTTCCGGAACATTTGAAGCAAGCGAAGTAATTGTATCATCTGAATTAAGTGGTAAAATTTTATCATTTACCATCAATGAAGGTGATACTGTATCTGCCAACCGTATTGTTGGAACAGTAGATGCCGAAAATATTGTGTTGCAAAAAGAACAGGTGGAAGCAAGTATCAGTTCCTTGAACGACAGAACTGCTGATGCTGGTCCACAGGTTCAGTTACTTCAAAATCAATTGGCTGTTCAGCAATCACAACTCAACAATTTGCTGCTTGAAAAAAAGCGGATTGAAAACCTGTTGAAACAGGATGCAGCTACGGGAAAGCAATTAGATGATATTAATGCACAGATTGATGTGGCCAAAAAACAAATGAATGTTACGCAACAGCAAATGGCTGTACAGCGTAACAGCACATCTACACAAAACAGAACGGTATTAAGTGAAAATAAACCTTTGCAAAAAAGAGTGGCACAGTTAAATGATCAATTGAAAAGAGCTGATATAGTTAATCCCATCAATGGAACTGTATTAACCAAATATGCAGAAGCAGGGGAGTTAACAACAACCGGTAAAGCTTTATATAAAATTGCTGATCTCAGTGTCATGAAACTGCGTGCTTATATCACCGGCGATCAGTTGTCACAAATCAAATTGGGTCAACAGGTAAAAGTGCTGGTGGATGAAGGCAAAGAAAAATATAAAGAGTTGCAGGGAACAATTACATGGGTATCGGATAAAGCAGAGTTCACTCCTAAGACCATTCAAACAAAAGAAGAACGTGCCAACCTGGTGTATGCAGTAAAGATCAATGTAAAGAATGACGGCTATATCAAGATCGGCATGTACGGAGAAGTGCTATTAAAATAAATCAATGACAGCAGTTTCTGTTCAACATATCAAAAAAACCTACGGTTCAAAAAAGCAACAGGAAAACGCATTGAATGATATATCATTTGATGTGGCGAAAGGCGAGTTGTTTGGCATTATTGGTCCTGATGGTGCAGGGAAGACTTCTCTGTTCCGGATTCTTACGACTGTATTACTTGCAGATAGTGGCACTGCTGCTATTGATGGGTTGGATGTAGTAAAAGATTATAAAGCCATTCGGCAATGTGTTGGTTATATGCCCGGACGTTTCTCTTTATACCAGGATCTCACTGTGAAAGAGAATCTTGATTTTTTTGCAACCATCTTTAATACATCTGTTGAAGAAAATTATGAGTTGATCAAAGATATATATGTGCAGATAGAACCATTTAAAAATCGTAAAGCTGGAAAACTTTCCGGTGGCATGAAACAGAAACTGGCCTTGTGTTGTGCACTCATTCACCGGCCATCTGTTTTGTTTTTGGATGAACCCACAACAGGTGTTGACGCAGTATCAAGAAAAGAATTCTGGGAAATGCTGAAACGATTGAAGCAACAGGGAATCACTATTCTTGTTTCAACACCATATATGGATGAAGCTGCCATGTGTGATCGTGTAGCTTTATTACAAACAGGGTCACTGCTTGCGATTGATACACCACAGCAGATTGTTGCATCATTCGGCCAATTGATGATGGCTGTTCGCAGTAAAAACATGTTGCGGTTGTTGAATGATTTAAAACAGTTTGATACTGTAGCCAATGCATATCCATCCGGCATTTATCATCATGTGATCATGAAAGATGGAGCTGATGTGGGAGTATTGCAACAACAACTTTCACCAAAACATACCGACTTTGAAATGATAACAGGTAAACCAACCATTGAAGATTGTTTCATGCAACTGATGCGAAATTAAAATGACAAATGATAAGATCATAACAGCACATGAGCTTAGTAAACGCTTCGGCCATTTTACGGCAGTTGATGCGATTTCGTTTGATGTGCACAAAGGAGAAATATTTGGATTTCTTGGCGCCAATGGTGCCGGCAAAACAACTGCTATGCGGATGTTATGTGGCTTATCAAAACCAACAGGAGGTAAAGCAAGTGTTGCAGGGTTTGATGTGTATACACAGAATGAATTGATCAAAAGGAATATTGGTTACATGAGTCAGAAGTTTTCATTGTATGAAGATCTGACCGTGAAAGAAAATATGCAGTTATACGGTGGTATTTATGGTAAGAGCAATGCGTTCATTAAACAGAAAACAGCTTTTATTCTGGAGCAACTGCATTTAGAAAATGAAGCAACAAAACTTGTTGGGTCATTGCCATTAGGCTGGAAACAAAAGCTGGCATTTTCAGTAGCCATTTTTCATGAACCACAAATTGTTTTCCTTGATGAACCAACCGGTGGTGTTGATCCTGTTACACGTCGTGAATTCTGGAACATGATTTACCAGGCAGCAGATACAGGCATCACCATTTTTGTAACCACACATTATATGGATGAGGCAGAGTATTGTAATCGCATCAGTATTATGGTTGACGGTAAAATTGAAGCACTGGATACTCCTGCCGAACTCAGAAAAATACATGGTGTTTCATCCATGGATGAAGTGTTTTTGAAGCTGGCAAGAAAAGCAGTAAGAAATGAGTAATTCTTAAACAAAAAAAGGGTGAAACAATTTTTCTCATTTGTAAAAAAAGAATTTTTCCATATCTGGCGGGATAAACGCACCATGTTTATTCTGTTGGGAATGCCGGTTGTACAAATCGTCATCTTTGGCTTTGCATTAACCAACGAAGTGAAAAATTCAAAGATTGCAGTGCTGGATCAATCAAAAGATGCTGCCACTGTTTCTCTTATCAATGAAATGAATGAAAGCCGCTATTTTGATGTGGTTCAAAACTTATATTCTTATAATGAAATAGAAGGAGCATTTAAAAAAGGAAAGATCAAAATGGTTGTTGTATTGCCCAATCATTTTGCAGAAGACCTGCAGCATTTCAATAAAGCAACTGTTCAGTTAATTGCAGATGCATCGGATCCAAATGTGGCCAACACCTTAACCAATTATGCAACGGCTGTCATTATGGATTACCAGAACAGGATTACAGGCAATCAAAAACTACCTTATACCATTACAACAGAAACCAGGATGTTATATAATCCACAACTGAAAGGAGCGTATAATTTTGTGCCGGGTGTAATGGCGATGGTGTTGTTACTTGTTTGTACGATGATGACAGCTATTACCATTGTTCGTGAAAAAGAAATGGGTACCATGGAAGTGATACTGGTATCACCTATGAAACCACAACTGGTTGTTTTTGCAAAAGCTGTTCCTTATTTATTATTATCAACCATCAATATTGCCAGCATCTTATTATTAAGTGTGTATGTGCTGGAAGTGCCCATTAACGGCAGTATTGTATTGCTGGTAGCAGAAAGCATCCTCTTTACATTGGTTTCATTATCGCTGGGTCTGTTGATTTCATCAGGAGCAGACTCACAGCAAACTGCCATGTTCATTTCATTGATTGCTTTGTTTTTACCAACAGTGATGTTGAGTGGTTTTATGTTCCCCATTGAAAATATGCCGCTTCCTTTACGGGTCATTTCAAATATTGTTCCGGCAAAGTGGTACTATATTATTGTCAAGTCCGTCATGATCAAAGGCCTGGGCATACAAGGTGTATGGAAAGAAACACTCATCCTCACGGGTATGATGACCTTCTTCCTCACGTTGGCCATTAAACGATTTAAAATTCGTCTGCAATGAGAACACTTCGCTTTTTATTACAGAAAGAGTTTCGCCAAATCTTCCGGGACCCTTCCATTCTGAGGATCATTTTTATGATGCCCGTAATTCAACTCATGATCTTGCCGTGGGCTGCAGATTATGAAATGAAAAATATTCAACTGGCAGTAACAGACCTGGATCATTCAACTTATTCACGTCAGTTAATTTCAAAGATTACTTCATCAGGATATTTTCAATTGGTGAATTATACAAATTCATTTCAAGAGTCGTTTCATGAAATTGAAAATGATAAAGCCGACCTCATTCTTGAGATCCCCGCTTCATTTGAAAAAGATCTGGTAAAAGAAAATGAAGCGAAATTATTTATTGCAGGCAATGCTATCAATGGTGTGAAGGCAAATCTCGGCAGTGCTTACCTGCGAACCATCATCCAGGATTTTAACAGGGAAGTGCGTTTGGAGTGGATTCAGTTGCCAAGATTCAATTCGCAAGTACAAATTGAAACAACAGTTTCCAATTGGTTCAATCCATTGTTTAATTATAAATATTTTATGGTACCGGGAATATTAGTGCTTCTGTTAACCATGATTGGTGCAAATCTTACAGCTATTAATATTGTTCGTGAAAAAGAAATCGGTACCATTGAACAAATCAATGTTACTCCTGTTAAAAAGTATCATTTTATATTAGGAAAACTTATTCCATTCTGGTTATTGGGTCTGTTGGTTTTAACATTGGGTTTATTGATTTCAAGATTGATATATGGTATTATTCCGGCAGGAAGTTTTTTAACAATCTATACTTTTGCTGCTGTTTATTTATTGGCAGTGTTGGGTTTGGGCTTATTGATTTCAACGTATGCTTCTACACAGCAACAGGCAATGCTCATTTCTTTTTTTATTATGATGATTTTTATTTTACTGGGCGGTTTATATACATCTATTGACAGTATGCCTTTATGGGCACAATGGATCACCCGGTTTAATCCTGTTTCTTATTTTATTGAAGTGATGCGGATGGTAGTATTAAAAGGAAGTGGTTTTGCCGATTTGAAAATGCATTTCCTTATCATGACGAGCTTTGCCGTCGTTTTAAACGGTTGGGCCATTCTCAGCTACCACAAACGGACTTAAACTTTGTATCTGAAAAATATTTCTTTAAATTCGGGAAACAACAAAACGTTTGCACCATGATTAAGATTTCTGAACTCCAGGAAGGCGATTTAGTAATGATTGATTTTGATGGCACGCATATGGAAGGAGAAGTGCTGGAAGTAAATAATGGTCAAAAACTGGCCAAGCTGTTAACCAATGGACAAAATGAGTTTTGGTACTCCAGTGAAGCTCTTTACCCGATTGAATTGAGCGATTCCATTCTTCAAAAATTGAATTTTCAACGGCAGGATGAAGAAAACGGGGCTGTTAAATATATGAAAGGAGCATTCAGGATCCATTTAGATAAAGAAGGCGATTTCAGTAACCTTCATTTCTGGTACAGAGAAGATAAACGCCATGTAATTCAACCCATTTCAGTGCATCAATTACAGAATTACTACCTGCAAATGACCAAGGTACACCTCAATGCCGAAGCCATTTAAGGAGGGAAAAAGGATATTTTTTGCCCCGATCTGATTGTTTTTTTTTGAAATAATTATCGGGGCTATTTTTTTTGTATTCTTTTCGGGAAATCCTCCTATCTTTGCGACCCCAAAAAGTATGGCGAAACAAGCACTTATTAAACAGGATGGTAAAATTTTAGAAGCATTAAGTAATGCTATGTTTCGGGTACAGCTGGAAAACGGACATGAAATATTGGCTACTATTTCAGGGAAAATGAGGATGCATTACATCCGCATACTACCTGGTGATAAAGTAGGTGTTGAAATGAGTCCTTATGATTTAAGCAGGGGAAGGATTATTTTCAGATACAAATAATGCTTAAAGCCAAAAGCTGAAAGCTTAACGCAGAAAACATACAACGATGAAAGTTAGAGCATCCATTAAAAAGCGCAGCGTTGACTGCAAGATAGTACGCAGGAAGGGCCGCCTTTATGTAATTAACAAAAAAAATCCCCGCTTTAAACAGCGCCAGGGATAAAAAGGTTGTGAGTTCCCGGTTTCAGGTTACCAGTAACCAGCAACTTGAAACTTGTAACTGAAGATTAATTTAAAACAACAATTAAATAAATTATGGCTCGTATTGCCGGTGTTGATTTACCAAAGAACAAAAGAGGAGAAATAGGTCTTACCTATATCTATGGCATTGGTCCTTCCACTGCACGTTATATCCTGGAAAAATCAGGAATTGATGTGAACAAGAAAGTGAATCAGTGGGATGATGATGAACTGAATGCAATCCGTAATACCATCACCAATGAGTTCAAGGTAGAAGGTCAGTTGCGTAGTGAAGTGCAAATGAGCATCAAGCGTTTGCTTGA
>JANMOR010000453.1:0-3529 GCA_031369435.1 Chitinophagaceae bacterium | reverse complement strand
GCTACAGAAATGAAATGGCAACCATTTGTTCCGGTTGATAGTTTGTACAAAGTATCGTTCCCTTCCAGATCGGCCACCTTGTTTTTAAGCGACAATGTGATAAAAATGGAAATGTGTATTGACATTCCAACTGCAACCTATTACATCACAGCAGCCATACCTAATATGAGGCAGGATGTAAATAAAGAAAAGCTGATTGAAGAAATGCTGGAAGGGTTTACAAAAGGTGGAAAGATCATTGAACGGAAAAAAATAAATGCAGATGAAGAAACAGGGTTGGAACTCCTGATTGAAAAAGACGGATACCTGCGGGTTAAAGGATTTGTAAAAGGCAATTATGCTTTTATGATTGTAATGGGTCATGAAACAAAAAAGGAAATGATCACCGGCGATCTGGCCAGCAGTTTTTTTTCATCCTTTAAGGTGGGTGAAAATGCAATGGTTGCATCACAGCAAATGAAACCCTTTGCCAATGAAGTGGATGGCTTTAGTATTTTGTTACCTCAAAAACCGGATAATCCAAAAATTGAAAATGAAACAGAAGGCTGGTTATCGAAAACCTATTCTTCCATTGATGTAAAGAACAATGTGTACTTTATGGTTATTGTAAAAAGTACTGCTCCAGGTTTTTATATCAATGGCGATTCCAATTATTTTTCATTGCAAAAACAAAACTGGACACATTTAATCAAAAATGTAACTGCTGAAGAATATTTTAAATCGGGAAATTTTCCTGCCATGCGATATGATTTTTTTATGGAGCGTGGTAAAGAAAAAGCCTACAGCAAAACAATTACTATTAACAGGGGCAACCGCTCTTACCTGTTGCTGGCGATAACTGAAAAAGATGCTGATACAAATCCGGCAATTCCTGTTTTCTTTAATTCATTTCAATTACTTGAGTATAAAAAGGCAGCATGGAAGATCAATCAATCACATGATGGATACTTTTCTGCATATACACCGGCCCCCATCCTTATTAAGAAAAAGAAAGATGCCGAAGGAAAAGAAGATGGAACATTCACTTATGTTTCTTATGATTCTTTAACTGCTGTATCGTATGAATTTACTAAAATAGGTTATGTTGATTACTACCATGCAGCAACCGACAGCGCAGCATTTTATGATGCTATGCAAACACAGGTTGAAACTTCAGATTCAGTGATTAGCAGCAGGTATGTGACGAACGGAAAAGATAAAGCACAGGATGTTGTATTGTACTTAAAGGATAACCAGAACTTTCGCCGCATGCGGATGGTACTGCATGGCGATACCATGTATATTGCTTCTGCATTTCTTCACCAAAGTTTACTCAACACAGCCGAGATTAATAAGTGCTTTGATGAGTTTGTTGTTTTAACTCCTGCACCTGCAACTACTCTATTCAACAAAAAAACAAAAGAACTGTTGGTTGATCTGGGTTCAGGCGATTCAAGCAAGTTTGCTTCAGCTGCTGAACGAATTGCAAATGTTACATTTGAGCAGGAAGATCTGCCGCTGTTGAAAGATGCTTTAATGAAGCAATATGATCTTGCCGAAGAAAGCCATGAAGATATTTATAACATCATTGCAGATATCATTGCCGGCTTAAAGGATCCTTCGATTGTAAGTTTTATTCAGAAAAAATATTTTTCTCCTAATCTTGATAATGAAGCACAAAAACTGGCCATGCTTCGGTTGCTGGCATTAACCCAAACAAAGGAAAGTTATACAGTATTGAAAGACCTGCTTCTTACTGACCCTCCTTATACTGATTATATGTATCCGTTGCAATCTGTATTGTTTGATTCGTTGCAACTCACAACAATGCTGTACCCCGAAGTAATGCGGCTAAGCAATGATACGTTGTTTGCTGATTTTACTGCATTACTTGCAAACCGTTTGCTGGATAGCAATTTCATTTCCATTGCTGCTATAAAACCGTTTGAAGAAAATCTATTAAAACTGGGAGAACAACTGGTTGAAAAACTAACTGCAGATCCCGATGCTTATGTGTGGAGAGAAGATGAATGTATGCATTTACTCGGTCGTTTAAATAGTAATGCAGGAAATGCATTGCTGCAAAGGATCATTGCATTGAAACAAAAAGATCTCAACCGTGTTATTGTTGTTGATCTGTTACAGAATAATCAAACTGTACCAAAAGAGATCATTAACGGGCTGGCGGCTGATAAAGGATACCGCTTTTCATTTTATGAGCTGTTGCAGAAAAAAGGGTTTGCGTCAGTCTTTCCTTCAAAATACAGTACACAAAAATCATTGGCAGAGTCGGATGTGTATGTAATGGCTGCAAACGAATACACAGTTGAAAACATTGTATTTATTAATGATAAAGTCATCAGTTATAAAGGAGAACAGAAACGGTTTTTCCTGTATAAAGTAAAAGTGGAAGAAGACGGATGGTATCTTGGTGTTTCAGGTGGATATGATAAGGATATGCAAATCCTTCATATCAAAAAAGGTGAAGATATTGGTGGACTTTACTGGGATGAAGTATATGATTCTAAAAAAGTAAATGAACAGTTTGATGCTTATATAAAAGAAAATCTTGAAAAGTAACCATGTTCAATTATTAAAACTGCAATTTGAAACTTCCGAAAACACCAAAGCGTTTATATTTTTCATCGGGCAGGGGCTGTGGCAACAAACGCCAGATAAAGTCAATCCGTATCACCCGCAAAATATTATCAACACCCGTTCCTACTTCCATATAAGTTTGCCCATTAAGCGATTGAAACTGGTGACCCCGGTCAAATACCGCACCTACCTGGTTGAAATTTTTATTGGCATTGCTCAAGCTGCCCCATAATGTTTTAGCCGTCCAGAACTGCCGGAATTTTAATTTTCTGGTAGGTCCTATTAAACGGAAAATGCCGTTTCCAAAATTATGTTCGAGGTTAATGCCTGCATATTCATCACTCAAAAATTCAAACCTGTTCATGAGGTTGAATGCATACTTATTATAATAATAAATTTCATTGCCTGGATGTACTTCCAGTAAAGGGAAAGGAAGTGTGCCGTAAATTTTTCCACCATACACATTGTAATACAGTTCTCCTAAATTGGCTATTTTAAAATAGTCATGAACAGAGGCTGTGAGTTTATGATACTGGTAATTACTTTTAAAAATGCCGGGTATGCCCCTCGAATATTTTATTTCTGCAATAGGATAAGGACTCCCCAAACTGCTTCTTAAAAAAGTACCTTCGAGGAAACGTTCCAGGTAAGCAAAGCGGACACGAAAAGCAAGTTCAGCATTATTCAATGGTTCACCTGTGCCGCTTTTGTATATGCTAATGTCAGGTAAAGAACGTACTGGTTTGAATCTTTTCCTGGTGGCTGCAACTTCAAATGTAAAACCACTGTTTATTTCTTTTAAAAATTCAATCCGGGTTTGTTCTACTTTCAAATACTTGATGGGTACCGGTCTTTTCCGGGCTGCTAATGTGAAAATATTATCCGTGCCAACTTCATCATAATACACCTGTCCATTATCATAATCATTGGCATAGGAAACATACAATTTTGT
>JANMOR010000274.1:0-2400 GCA_031369435.1 Chitinophagaceae bacterium | reverse complement strand
AAAAAATAAATGCAAAAAAACTTGAAGCGGAAAGTATTTACACAGTTGAACCAAAAGGGATTTTAGTAATCGGTAACACAGAAGAATTTCAGAATTACGAAAGCAAGTTGAATTGCTTTGAGATATTCAGAAGAAATTTACATAATCCCGAAGTGATAACATTTGATGAACTGTATGAAAGAGCAAAATTCATTGTGAACAATAAGCCAAAGCAAGTAGAAACAAAAAATACTTCGGAAAATAATGAACAATTTTAGATAAGGCAAAACATGAGCTAAAATTGGAACAGAAGCTGTGTTTCTACTTTTTGTTTTCAATTTAACTTAAGTTAGGTGGTCGGTAAAAAGGTGAAACTCCCATTACAACATTTGTATTCCAAAACGATGATTGTTCACTTTCGGTTGATTGAAACCAGATTGCTCAAGGGCTGCCGGATGGAAGCAAGTACCCCACAGCAAACGGAATGAAATGGAGTGAGCGAGGAGTACTGCGTACAGCCGGAACCGCAGCCGATCAAGATAAAATGCTGACCGCCCAAATGCTATTTTCTTCTTTTCCCCAACCCTTAACAGCCACCTCATTTTTAGCCCCATTCCCCTATCTTTGCCGCCCTTGATCACAATCGCACTATTGAAGGTGATCAGCTTAAAAAAATCAACAACACTGAATAATCGTTTATGGAGAATTTGATTTATCTCGTTCCCGCAATGGCCGTCGTTGGGCTGTTATACATGTTTGTAAAATACAACTGGGTTTCCAAACAGGAAGCAGGTAATGAACGCATGCAGGAAATCAGCAATTATATTGCTGAAGGTGCAATGGCTTTCTTAAAAGCTGAATGGAAAGTGCTGGGCTATTTTGTGGTCATTGTGGCTATTCTTTTAGGGGTTATGTCGATGGCCAATGCCAACAGCCACTGGAGCATTGCTTTGGCATTTGTACTGGGTGCTGTGTTAAGCGCTACCGCCGGTTATATTGGTATGAAGATAGCCACCAAAAGCAATGTGCGTACAGCACATGCTGCACGTACCAGTTTAAGCAAAGCATTGAATGTTTCCTTCACCGGTGGTTCTGTTATGGGACTTGGTGTAGCGGGGCTGGCTGTGCTGGGTTTAGGTGGTTTGTTTATTATATTAAAAGCCATTTTTGTTCCTGCCGGTGCCGATGTAAATGGTTTGAAATGCTCAAAACAATTGAAGTGCTCACTGGTTTTTCATTGGGTGCAGAATCCATTGCCTTATTTGCACGTGTGGGTGGTGGTATTTATACAAAAGCTGCTGATGTGGGTGCCGACTTAGTTGGAAAAGTAGAAGCAGGTATTCCTGAAGATGATCCCCGCAACCCTGCAACTATTGCTGATAATGTTGGTGACAACGTTGGCGATGTGGCTGGTATGGGTGCTGATCTGTTTGGTTCTTATGTTGCTACTGTGTTGGCAACAATGGTGCTGGGACAGGAAACCAAATCTATAGATGCCTTTGGTGGCATGGCTCCTATCTTATTACCAATGATGATAGCAGGTACTGGTATTCTCTTTTCTATTGTTGGCACATGGATGGTTCGTGTGAGTGATAATGCAGGGATCAATACAGATAATGTACAGAAAGCATTGAACATGGGCAACTGGGGATCAATGATTCTTACTGCTATTGCTTCCATTGGTTTAGTCTATTTTATTCTTCCTGAAACAATGGAGTTGCGTGGTGCCACTTTTACCAAATGGGGTGTATTGGGTGCAATTGCAGTTGGTTTAGCGGTAGGTGCATTAATGAGTATCATTACAGAATATTATACGGCTATGGGTAAGCGCCCTGTGCTGAGCATTATCCGTCAGTCTTCCACAGGTCATGCTACCAATGTTATTGGTGGTTTAGCAGTAGGTATGGAATCTACTTTCTTTCCAATTCTTGTATTGGCAGCCGGTATTTATGGTTCTTTCTTATGTGCCGGTTTATATGGTGTGGCTATTGCTGCTGCAGGTATGATGGCAACTACTGCTATGCAGTTAGCCATTGATGCTTTTGGACCGATTGCAGATAATGCAGGTGGTATTGCAGAAATGAGTGAATTGCCAAAAGAAGTTCGTGAAAAAACAGACGTGTTAGATGCGGTTGGTAATACAACTGCTGCAACAGGTAAAGGTTTTGCAATAGCATCTGCTGCATTAACATCGCTGGCTTTATTTGCTGCGTTTGTGGGTGTGGCAGGAATCACTGGTATTGATATTTATAAAGCTGATGTTTTGGCTTGTTTATTTGTTGGTGCAATGATTCCGTTTATCTTTTCTTCACTGGCCATTCGTGCAGTGGGTGAAGCAGCAATGGCAATGGTGGAAGAAGTTCGTCGCCAGTTCCGTACCATTCCCGGCATCATGGAAGGCACAGGCAAACCTGAGTATGA
>JANMOR010000204.1:0-3432 GCA_031369435.1 Chitinophagaceae bacterium | reverse complement strand
AAAACTTTTAGCCTCATTAAAACCTTTCATCACCGTATCAATTTTTCCGATTGCTGTACTCATCCATAGAATTAAAGCCTTGCTTAATGTATCATTGTTCATTTTCGTTGTTTTAATCAGTAATGCATTTCCTGTTTTGCTGAAATAGTAGTCACTCACCAATTTAAATTTCTTTTCCTCACCATTCATTGTATTTCGAACAACCAATTCTGTTCCTTCTTCAACCGGATCTTCAACAGGGCGTGGAGTTGGTCTCGCTTCTCTTTTTGGAGCCTGCAAAACCGTCATACCTTTTGTTTTCGCTTCATTGGCTTTGTTACGGATGCTGTCAGCCACTCTCATTAAAGAGTCGGCCATTGATACCATTTTATTGATCTGTGTAATTGAATCAGGTTTAGGTGCAGCTTTGGGTGGTTCGGGCAAAGCCTTATCCATATGATAAGCCACCCAATCATTCCCTTTCTCGGGAATTTTAAAAGTTTTTACTCTTGCAACTTTCCATACACTGTCTTTCCCCAATTCAATAATTGCCAGACTGTCTTTGGGCATATCATCCGGTCTTTTCTTTTTGATGCGTGCATCACGGGTATCCTTATATAAAGGACGGATCTTAAAAATCACAAAACGGCTGTCTTGTGAAATAACTGACCCATACCCTCTTGGAACTTGTTTTTTATACTTTCCATCACTTGATTGAATTAATAGGTCTCCATCACCTTCTTGTGGATTGACCATGTAAACAACCCATTTGCCATCATTACTTATTTGCGGGGTCTGTACACTTTGCCATTGATCATACACCGAATGATCGATGGGCTTCTTATTTTGTGCAATTGAAAGGAAGGGAAGCATCAGCAGCAGGATGACGGGAATCAAATTTCTCATGTTCAGTTTTTTTGGTTCGACAATATAATTTAAACAATTTACATGCAGCCTTGTTTTACACAAGTGGAATAAACAACTTATGAATAGAATAATAATTATTACAATTTTCCTGTTTATGGCATTTTACCAGCCTTTAGCAGCACAAAATAAAGGTGTAATTGCAGGAACAGTTATTGATAAAAGTAATCAGTTACCATTGGATGGGGTAAGCATTAAAATAGAAAATACAGGATTTGGAGCAGTTACCGATTCGTTTGGCCGTTTCAGGATGATCAATATTGATACCCGTTCTTACAACATCCTGTTCAGTAAGATTGGATATAAGCCATATACCATTTTTAATGTAGTTCTTACATCAGGTAATGAATTGAGTTACTCGGTTGAACTGGAACAGGAAATCAAAACAATTGGAGAAATAACTGTAACAGGAAGAAGAACAGCGAAAGTAGCTACACTTGAAACTCCTTTAAGTGTGCAGCGTTTAACAACAGAAGAAATCAAAGCAAATCCCGGCGGTAACTTCGATATCAGCCGGGTGATCAATACGCTTCCCGGAGTTGGTGGAACTGCAGGAAGTGTAGGTGGTTTCAGAAATGATATCATTATCCGTGGTGGCGGGCCCGGTGAAAATGTATTTTATTTAGATGGAATTGAAATACCCGTCATTAATCATTTTGCCACACAGGGTGCAGGCGGCGGACCAACAGGTATTTTGAATGTAAGTTTTATTGAAGATGTAAAACTAAGTTCTTCGGCTTTTGATGCCCGTTACGACAATGTGCTCAGCAGTGTGTTTGAATTTAAACAGAAAAAAGGAAACAGCAACAAAGTGCAGGGTAATGTGCGTTTAAGTGCTACTGAAATTGCTGCTACATTAGAAGGCCCCCTTAGTAAAAACAAACAAACTACTTTTCTTACAAGTGCAAGAAGAAGCTATCTGCAATTTTTATTCAAGGCACTGGACTTACCCATCCGTCCCAACTACTGGGATTTTCAATACAAGGTCACGCATCAGATCAATAAAAAAACAACTTTGATTTTTTTGGGTGTTGCTGCAATTGATGAGTTTAGTTTTGCTGCACCATCTGAATCAACACCGGAAAAAATATATATTCTCAACAGCAATCCCAACATCAATCAATGGAACTATACAGTTGGTGCTTCATTGAAACGTAATATCAGAAATGGTTATATGAATTTTGCATTGAGCCGAAATTCATTCAAAAACGGCATTACCCGTTTTGAAGATAATCTCAATCCCAAACCTGCTCAGCAATCATTGGATCTTAACTCAAATGAAACTGAAAACAAATTCAGGTTTGATGTGAATCAAACATTAAATGGCTGGAAGCTGAGTTTCGGAGCGGTTGCACAATATGTTCAATTCAATAATGAAGGTTTTGCAAGGATCAGGGCTGAAGTAAGAGATACCAATAACAACATTGTTCAACCCGAAATAAAAGCAACATTTAATACTTCCATCAACTTTGCAAAACTGGGAGCTTTTGTGCAGGCAGGCAAACGCTTTTTTGATAACAGGCTTGGTATAAATTTCGGCATACGCATGGATGGAAATACGTTTACTGTCAATGGAATGAATTTGTTTCAAACATTCAGTCCACGCATTGGTTTGAGTTATGTGTTGGGTGATAAATGGACTTTGAATGCAAGTGTTGGTCGTTATTATAAATTGTCGCCTTATACCATTTTAGGGTTTGAAAATAGTGCCGGGAACTTTGTAAATAAAGATGCAAACTATCAGCGAGGTGATCACTATGTAATTGGTTTGGAATTTTTACCAAAAAACACCACCCGATTTACCATTGAAGGATTTTTCAAACAATATGGAAATATGCCGGTAAGTGTGCGTGATGGAGTAAACCTTGCCAATCGTGGTGGCGATTTTAATGTATTGGGTAATGAAGATGTCATCAGTACAGGAAAAGGAAGAGCATACGGTGTTGAATTGTTTGCACACCAGAAATTAACCAAACGTTTTTATGGAGTATTCAGCTACACGTTATTTGTAAGTCAGTATAGCGGAGCAGATGGAAAATATATTTCCAGTGCATGGGATAACCGCCACCTGCTAAGTGTTACATGGGGTTATAAATTTCCACGCAACTGGGAACTGGGTTTAAAATTCCGTTTCCAGGGTGGAGCTCCTTATACAGCATTTGATGAAACAGCCAGCCGGCAAAATTATCTCAGCATAGGAGAAGGTATTCTTGACAATACAAAACTCAATCAAAACCGCTTAGATGTATTTCATGCAAGTGATGTACGCATTGATAAAAAATGGAACTGGAAAAAAATTACACTGGATGTTTTTCTGGATGTAAGTAACTGGTATGTGGCAAAAAGTCCTGCCTTTCCACAGTATACATTTAAACGTACAGCAGATAACTCCGCATTTGCAAGTACCAATGGAAGACCTGTTGCATTTGATGGAAGTAATGCCATTCCCCTCATTTTAAACAATAGTGATCCGAGTGTAACCCCAACAATCGGTTTTATACTGGAGTTTTAATCTAAAATCTACCCAAA
>JANMOR010000147.1:0-4223 GCA_031369435.1 Chitinophagaceae bacterium | reverse complement strand
AGAAGAAGGTGACTCAATTGTATAAACCGTTTCTTCTAATATATACACAGCATCCACCTCTTTTTTTAAACTATCCGGTATTTGTGAAGCAGCATAATTAAATTGAGCCCAGCCACTATTCATTGCCAGCAAACAAAAAATCAGGAATCGTAGTTTCATGGTCTTGTTTTTTTCCTGAACACTATTTGTTCATTTAGCGTTTCAAGCATAGCAGCATAAAAAGCTTTGAAGTCAAGGTATTCATCAGAAAAGTATAAAGGGCGGTTAATTTGTAATACAATTCTGAATGAGATATTATTTCCATCCAACTGGCACATCCGTTGTACAATTATGCTGGAGTCAGGTGTAATCATCTTAATATTCTTTGGTAATTCTTCCGGAACCATTGATTCAGGAAACACGATATTGCCTGTTATGATTTGTGATTGGTTATAACCAAACTCTACGGTTGAAATACGTTCTTCAGCAAGAAAAGGATTGTCAATTAAACCAGTCAGAAAATTCAGGTTGTATAATAAATAATCACCGCTTTTGGTAAGCTCTCCTTTAAAATTGACAGCTGTTTCAAGCCCCAAAGAATCCTTATCCTGATTTTTTACTTCCAGTGTATCGAATGTAAACTCCTTATGCAGGCCGGAGTAGTATTTTTGTTTGTAGTCGTCCTTACCTTTTTCGATACTTTGCATACGTTCCACTTTAGCATACTCCAATGCTAAACTTTTGGCATAGCCTTTAATGAAACCATCCTCTGTAAGCTCTGTTTGAACGATTGTGGTAAGACGGTATTTGTTTTTTACATCACCAATAGTAACTAACTGGGGCATCTTCTTATCAACCAGGAATCCAGTGCTAAACTGTACATCCCATGGTGTAATAAAAAAAGGAGTTTTTTTATCCGTTGCATCCATTACCAATACGCCTGTTGGCAGATCAACATAGGCATAAACATTATTGAATTGCCTGCGGAATGGAAAACTCATATTTATCTTTCCATGCGATCTTGTACTTACCAGTATGGGTTTGGCATCAATACCGGCATCTCTCAGCAGGTTGATCAATAACATGTTAATATCAGCACTGTTACCTTCATGAAGATCGACTGCTTTTTTTATTCCTTTGCTGCACCAGTAACTGTTATAACCATTCCATGCTATCTTGCTCTGTACAAATTTGTAAATAAGATTTATTTTCTCAAGCGGGTCTGTTAAGGTTTTAAGTTTAGGTGCTATGTCTAAATCATTCAATACATTTTTCCGGAGTTGCAATCCAAAGTCTTCATCTTCCAGCAAGATGTTGGAAAACCCTTTCCACGTTGCACTTTCAAGAGGCATTCCGTTAAAACCGCTCAATTGAAATTCTACACGTTGCAAATAATCTTTTGTAGAACTCATGTAAGGTTCTGATTTAAGCCTGGGAAGATTACGCATAATAAAAATTCTGCGTCTTGCGCCTAAAGTACCTACGTCTGTTTTTTGTTCAACGGGCATCCGTGCAATAATATTAAACTTAAAGCCCAAAACCCCGGGTATACCAACATCATAATAACTGTAACGTACAGGTATGGTTTGCTGAAATACCCATCCATCCAGTTCAAGAACATCTTTTTTAATTAAAGTATACCTGTATTCAAATACAGAACCTGGCTTTACTTTAGGAAGTGAAAAAACAAACTCGTCATCGGTGTCATCTACTTTTTGTTTATAAATGGCATCTTTTTCCAGTTCGGTTTTTTCTATTTCGCCTTTCTCATTCAGGTTATAAGTATACCCGGAAATTTTAATGATGTTGATATGATTGCCTTTGGCATAATAGGGTATCCTGATGTTGGCCCTATCCAACCCTTTTTCGTTATAAATTTTTACCCTGTTCCAAACGATGCGTTCATTGGTGAAAGAGTTTGCATTTACAAAATAATTCACTTCTCCATAATCGTACAAACATTCAGCTTCAGCGTTTATGTCGTAAGAACATTCTTTATTTAAAAGTTCTTCTTTATCAATTTTCCCGAAAGAAGGGAGCTTTTGTGCGTAAGAAACAGAATGGCATAAAAACAGGATAAGCAGTGTTTTACCTATGCGCATAAAAGAGTGTTTTTGGTTTTGGACTACAATATTATCGAACCATTGGGTAGCAATCGCTTATTATTATAAAAAAAACCTCTTAGTTATCAATACTAAGAGGTAACACTTATTTTTTAAAGGGTTGATCAGAATTGTTCCAGCCCGCTGAAGAAAAAACTGCCTTCAATTTTTGCATTTTCGTCACTATCGCTTCCATGAACTGCATTTTCTCCAACTGAAGCGGCATATAACTTACGGATGGTTCCTTCATCGGCCTTTGCAGGATCTGTAGCACCAATGAGCGTACGAAAATCGGCCACTGCATTTTCTTTTTCAAGAATGGCGGCAATAATAACTCCACTGCTCATAAACTCAACCAGTTCACCAAAAAAGGGTCTTGCTTTGTGGATGGCATAAAACTCGCCGGCCGTTTCAGCAGTAAGTTTTAATTGTTTCAAAGCCACGATTTTAAAACCTGCTGTGATGATTTTGTCTAAAATAGCACCTGCATGTCCATTCTTCATGGCATCAGGCTTAATCATTGTAAACGTACGATTGCTCATAATTTGTTTCTTGTTTTGCGGCGCAAAGATAGGGAAGATGAGTGCAGGAAAAGGAATTAGAAATTGAGAATTTGCAATTGCAAATTAATATTCGGGAGTAAGTAATTGGGAATTTGGATGGAAATAAAACCTGCACACTGTTAACCAAATTCCCTGCTACTAATTCCTAACTCCTCCTTTTCCCCTACATTTGCAGCCGCCCGATATGCAAGCAATCAACGAATTATACCCTTTACTGAGCACTCCTGCAAAGGTTGTGATAACAACACATCAAAAGCCAGACCCTGATGCAATGGGGTCTTCCTTAGGTTTATACCATTTATTAATACAACTGGGTCATGAGGTGCAAATTATTTCGCCAACGAATTGGGCTGCCTTTTTAGACTGGATGCCCGGTACTGAAAAAGTATTGAACTACGAAACTTCGGTTGAGAAATGTCATGCCATTATCAATAAGGCTGAATGGATATTCTGCCTCGATTTTAATGCTTTGAACCGCACCAAACGTATGGCAACTGCCATTGCAGAAGCAAAAGGTTTGCGCATATTAATTGACCATCACCGTGAACCTCAAACTGAAGTGTTTGCTTATGGTATAAGCGATATAGCCAAAAGCTCCACTTCTGAAATGGTATATGATTTTATAAAAGAGAGCGGAAACACAGATAAGCTGAACAACGAAATGATGCAATGTCTGTATGCAGGAGTTATGGGCGATACCGGCAGTTTCAGGTTTGCCTCTGCTACAGCAACCGTATTTGAAATGGTGGCCGATTTTAAACGCAGGGGTTTACAGCATACCATTATTCATGAAAATATTTACGATAATTTTTTAGAGAACCGTTTCCGGTTTATTGGTCATGTATTGCTCAACCGTATGGAAGTAAATTACGAGTTGAATACAGCCCTCATCACCATCACCAAACAGGACCTTTTACGTTACCAGATCAAAACAGGGGATACGGAGGGACTGGTGAATTATCCACTGGGTATCCAGGGCATTAAACTGGCGGCCCTGCTCATTGACAGGGATGAAAAAAGAAAATGGAGCTTCAGGAGTAAAGGTGACTTTGATTGTAATACTTTTGCACGCCAGCATTTTAACGGGGGTGGTCATTTCAATGCGGCAGGTGGGGAAAGTGATGAAAGCCTGGAAGCGAATGTTCAATTATTCAAATCGGTTATTAAAGAATATAAATCGCAATTAGAAACGTTTTAAATACAAACAATGAAGACAATTCAATCAATTTTTGTTGCCATGCTTGCTGTAGTAGTGTTGGCATCCTGTGGTGGCGGCTCTTTTAAAAAGGCAAAGAGTGGGTTAATGTACAAAATCATTTCAGATGGTAAAGGTGAAAAGCTCAAACCGGGCAACTTTATCAAGTTCAATGCCATTGTAAAACAAAAAGACTCGGTTACTTACAATTCATATGGTAAGGTGCCTGCGTTTACGGCAGTTGACAGTGTTGGTCGTCCTTATGATCTTTCAGAGATCATTCCTCTTTTACGTGCCGGCGACAGTGCTGTTATAGTTCAGAGTGCTGATTCCATTGCAAAATTGAATATGGGTCAAATGCCTCCGGGATTAAAGAAAGGGGAT
>JANMOR010000079.1:0-4487 GCA_031369435.1 Chitinophagaceae bacterium | reverse complement strand
GCAAAGGGTTGAGTAAAGAATTCATCACCAAGTATTTTGATGCGGTGCATATGGAAAGCATCAATCATCAGAAGAAGGTGTTGGATTCTTAATTCGTGAGTGGTGAGTCGTGAATGGTGAGTGGGCTGTAGTAAATGATTTTGCTTCGTTGTGTCAAGACGCTTTGGATCTGCATCCCGACCTTTAGCGTCGGGACTCACTTGTACGTTCGGTATGTCTATTCATCTTTTTCTTAATAGCAATTATTTCATCATACACTTAATTACTCCCCTTTAGGGGATGGGGGCATGATAAAAAAAACATATAAATTTTCTGCAGCTTCTGTTGATTACTACTTTGAAGGACAGCTTTCACAGTTGGGTAAGATCGTTGATAAAACGCATGCAGTGATCATCACCGATGAAAATATCTTTAATGCACATGGCAATAAGTTGAAGAACTGGAATACGATTGTATTAAAAGCCGGTGAGGAATTTAAGATTCAGCCAACTGTTGATACCATTGTTGAACAGTTGATAGAATTGGGTGCCGATCGTAAATCAACATTGGTTGGTATTGGTGGTGGAGTGATCACTGATTTGACAGGTTATGTAGCATCGGTGTACATGCGTGGAGTTCAATTTGGTTTTGTGCCAACAACTGTTTTGGCTTTAGTTGATGCAAGCATTGGTGGCAAGAACGGTATCGATGTAGGTGTGTACAAGAATATGGTGGGTGTTATCCGTCAACCTTCATTCCTGTTGCACGACATGTCGTTACTCGGCACACTGCCGCAATGCGAATGGGAGAATGGTTTTGCTGAGATCATTAAACATGCCTGTATTAAAGATGCAGACATGTTCAAAGAACTGGAAGCGCATTCACTCACTGATTACATGAAAAAGAAAAACCTCATGGCTACACTCATTAAACTCAATGCACTCATCAAAACAAAAGTGGTGCAGAAAGATGAATTTGAAAGTGGCGATCGTAAGTTGCTGAACTTTGGTCATACTCTTGGGCATGCTATTGAAAACATGTATGAGTTATCGCATGGACAGGCAATTTCTATTGGTATGACCTATGCCTGTCACATTTCTGAAAAACTCACAGGATTTAAACAAACAGAAAAAGTAACAACATTGTTAAGTAAATATGGATTGCCAACATATGCAGAGTTTGATAAGGTAAAAGCATTTGAAATTTTACAGAAGGATAAAAAGAAAGTAAAAAAAGAAATGAGTTACATACTGCTGGAAAAAATTGGAAAGGGCTTAGTGAAGAGTATTCCAATGACAGATTTAAAGAAGATCATTACAAGTTTATAACATTGAAAGTAATTATTCAACCATCAACATTATCAGGAACCATTCAAACCAATGCTTCCAAAAGCTCCATGCAAAGAGCTTGTGCTGCTGCATTGCTGGCAAAAGGCAAAAGCATCATTAAAAATCCCGGCAACAGTAATGACGATAAAGCTGCATTGGATATTATACAGAAATTAGGTGCTGTTGTAGAAACAAATGGAAATAAATTAACTATTACCAGCAATGGTGTAAATCCGATTGGAAGTGAAATTAATTGCGGTGAATCAGGACTCAGTATCCGTATGTTCACTCCTTTGGTTGCATTAAGTATTCATGCAATCACAGTTAACGGAGCAGGAAGTTTGATAACAAGACCGATGGATTTTTTTGATGAAATATTACCGCAGCTCGATATAAAAGTGAAAAGCAATGGTGGCAAACTTCCATTGAGTATCCAGGGTCCAATCGTTCCAAAAAATATTGAAATAGATGGATCGCTCAGCTCACAGTTTTTAACGGGATTGTTGATGGCTTATTCAGGCAGCAATGCAAGTGATGTTTCTATTAAAGTGAATAATCTCAAAAGCAGACCTTACATTGATCTTACATTAAGTGTGATGAAACAGTTTGGTTTGAAAATACCTGAGAATAGAAATTATGAAGAATTTTATTTTGGTATTGATACTCCCGACTCACAATTCACCCCTCACCATTACACAGTAGAAGGTGACTGGAGTGGTGCTGCATTCTTACTTGTTGCAGGAGCTATTGCAGGAAACATTACTGTAAAAGGTTTGGATGTTTTTTCAACACAGGCAGATAAAGCTGTGCTGCATGCGTTGATGGATTGTGGTTGTATTCTTTCTGTTCAACCGGAACAGATTGAAATAGGCCCTGCTGCTTTAAAACCTTTCCATTTCAATGCAACAGAATGCCCTGATCTTTTTCCTCCATTAGTTGCACTTGCTGCAAATTGTAATGGCAAATCAGTGATTGAAGGAACAAAGCGGTTGGTGCATAAAGAAAGCAACCGTGCCATTACCTTGCAGGAAGAGTTTAAAAAACTGGGAGTTCAGATCGATCTGCAGGATGACCTTATGATCATTCATGGCGGCAGCGGAATAAAATCTGCAACTGTTCATTCCCGTCACGATCATCGTATTGCCATGGCTTGCGCAGTTGCTGCATTAAAAGCAAATGGACCGGTGACGATTGGAAAAGCAGATGCAGTTAATAAGTCGTATCCTGATTTTTATGAGCACTTGAAAGTATTGGGTGCAAACGTATCTTTATAATAAAACCAAACAACCTTGAATTCATTCGGAAAATTATTTCGTGTATCCATCTTTGGCGAATCTCATGGCGAATGTGTAGGCATTACCATTGATGGTTGTCCTGCCGGTTTAGCATTAACGGAAGATGATCTATTGGCCGACCTTGAACGCAGAAAAGGGGGCAAGCAAAAAGGAACTACACCAAGACAGGAGGCTGATTATCCCATTTTTAAAAGCGGCATTTTTAATGGTAAGACGACAGGCTTTCCGATTACTATCCTGTTTGAAAATAAGAATACAAGAAGTGAAGATTATAGTAAACAACGCAGTATTCCACGTCCCGGTCATGCAGATTGGGTAGCACATCAAAAATTTGGCGGTCATGAAGATTATCGTGGCGGCGGTCATTTCAGTGCAAGGTTGACAGCAGGTTTAGTTGCTGCTGGTGCTATTGCAAAAAAGTTAATGACTGGGCTGGGGTTTCATGCCGAAGTAATTGAAATAGGTGGGGAAAAAGATGTAGAGAAAGGCTTGCAAAATGCCATTGATGCAAAAGATTCTGTAGGTGGTTTGATTGAATGCCGTGTAAACGGTTTACCTGTTGGTTTAGGTGAACCTTATTTTGATTCAGTTGAATCTTTACTTGCACAAATGATGTTTACAATACCTGCAGTGCGGGGTATAGAGTTCGGTACCGGGTTTGCCGCAGCAAAAATGTTTGGTAGTGAACATAACGATGCTATTGAAAATATGAGCGGTAAAACATTAACCAATCATGCAGGCGGAGTTGTTGGCGGCATCAGCAATGGAAATGAACTGGTTTTTCGTATTGCCATCAAACCAACTTCATCTACACCCAAAGAACAAACAAGTTTAAACTGGGATACGGAACAGATGGAAAAATTTTCTATCAAAGGTCGTCATGATTTGTGTGTAGCGCTAAGGGCGCCTGTGATTGTAGAAGCTGCAACAGCGTTGGTGTTGGTTGACCTCATGATGCAGGAGCAAATGATTAAACGGGTATTATCTTAATTTTATATTTCATGTTTCAACGATTAACGATTGGCTTGCTTGCCTTGCTTTTTTCTGTTCAATCCATTGCACAAACAGATGTAAAGATTGAAGTGGTAAAACATAATCATGTTGCTTTACATGTAAAAGATATTGCCGCCAGTACAAAATTTTATAAAGAAGTGCTGGGATTAACTCCTGTTGCAGTTCCCGACTCATTGAAAGCAATCCGCTCCTGGTTTAAGCTGGGAGCTGATCAGCAGATCCATTTACTTGCAGGCAGGAATTTTGAAGTGAAGAATGATCGCAACGGAAGTCACTTCGCCTTATTTGTACAATCCATTACTTCAGCAGAAAAATATTTAACGCAACATCAGATCAACTTTCATAAACAGGTTCGTTTTGATGGTGCCGTACAAATCTATCTTGCCGACCCCGATGGTTATTTAATTGAACTCAACGAAATTAAACGTTAACGATGCCCATTATTTATCATGTTACAACAGCTGCTGAATGGAACGCAGCAAAAGAAAACGGCTTTTATGAAACCCCATCATTAAAAGGCGAAGGGTTTATTCATTGCTCACAGGAGCACCAGGTGGCCGGAGTAATTGAACGCTATTTCGCCGGCAAAACAGATTTGGTAAAACTTGTAATTGATACCGATAAGCTCACGAATCGTTTTGTATTTGAATGGAGTCCTTCAACAGCCGATACATTCCCTCATGTATATGGAACGATTAATGTGGATGCTGTGGTTGATGTTGTTGAAATTAATCAATAAGTTTTTTTAGTTTTTTAAATGACAGATCCATCACTTCATAATTCCTGTCGTTGGGCCAGTAATAATGCCACCATTCTGTTTCAAATAAATTGAAACCATATTTCAGCATCACCTCTTTCAATAATTTCCTGT
>JANMOR010000047.1:0-2870 GCA_031369435.1 Chitinophagaceae bacterium | reverse complement strand
CCAGGAAATAATCTTTGAACTGGTTCATACCTGCATTGGTAAATAATAAAGTAGGATCATTCTTCACCACTATCGGTGCCGAAGGAACGATAAAATGCTTTTTTGAGGCAAAAAAGTCTAAGTATTTTTTCCTTATTTCAGCTGCTGTCATCATATTCATCCTGTGTTTGGATTGATTTTTGAAGGGTGATACTCCTATCTTTGTGCCCTTCCTTGAATGGGGGTCAAAGGTAAGCCAAACCTGTGCACACCGATTGCTTATATGAAGAAAGTAAAGTATTTCTACAATACCAATACACTCCGGTATGAGAAACTGGTAACACCGCTGCGGGTAAAACTGCTGCGGGTTTTTAGTTTTTTTGCTGCTGTTTCAGTAGCAGGTTTTTTATTTATGCAAATTTCTTATCGCTATTTTCCTTCGGCCAATGAAAAGAAATTATTGAATGAAAATACCCGCATCAAAGACAACTATTCCATCCTCAGTGCAGAAATATTAAAGATGAACAGGGAACTGCGTGAAATAGAGAAACGTGACAACCAGGTGTACCGATCTATTTTTGAAGCAAGTCCGTTGCCAGATAGTGCAAGAAGCAAGATGATGGAAAAGCAGGCTGAAGAAAGATTACTCGCCGGTTTAAGTGAAGACGAACTCAATATATCCATTCTTACCCAGATCAATACATTACGCAACAGGTTATATGCGCAAACCATTTCATTTACTGCCATTGAAGAGATGGTGAAGAATAAAGAAGCCTTGCTGTCTGCAACGCCTGCTATTCAACCGGTGAGCAATAAAGAATTATCGAGGCTTGCATCTGGTTTCGGGTATCGTATTGATCCGGTGTATAAAACCACCAAGATGCATGCAGGTCTTGATTTTGCTGCACCTCAAGGCACCCCCATTTATGCAACAGCAGATGGTGTTGTGAGTTTAGCGGGTAATATGGCGAATGGTTTTGGCAATCATGTGATCATTAATCATGGTTATGGATACGAAACTTTATATGGCCATATGGTACGTGTTAAAGCAAGAAGAGGACAACGCATCCGTAGGGGCGAAGTAATTGGCTGGGTTGGCAGCACCGGGAAAAGTACAGGGCCGCACCTGCATTACGAAGTACATAAAAATGGAAGGGAGCTTGACCCCATTTATTTCTTTTACAATGATCTTACGCCTGAACAGTTTGACCGCATGTTGAAAATTGCTGCAACAGGTAACCAGAGTTTTGACTAAATGCAAGCCGATAGTGGTTAGTGGATAGTCGTTAGTGGATAGTCGTTAGTGGCGGCGTGCTATTGCTACAAGTTACTCTGTATTGGCTATCAACTATTGACTACAGGCTACCGGCTAATCAAGTCGGCTAACTACTAATGACTATCGGCTAATAACTGTAATTTTGCTAAACTTACAATTGGCAACTCAACCCCAGATATCATTTGAGTTTGATGAAACATCAAAACCGGCGCCTGCAAAGCGTGGACGGAAACCATTGAACAAACCTCCCAAGCCAAAACAGAAAAGAGGGCGAAAGAGTTTTAAAGAAATGGGTGTTGAAGCCGATATGATGGAGCTGCCAAGTGATGAGGTGTTGAGTCAAAAATTGTATTACAGTATTGGTGAAGTAAGTGCGATGTTTAAAATAAACCCTTCTTCATTGCGTTACTGGGAAACAGAATTCACCATCATCAAACCTAAAAAAACAAAAAAAGGTGATCGTTTCTACAATGCTGCTGATGTAAAAAAACTCCACCTGATCTATTACCTGCTTCGTTTTAAAAAATACAGCATTGAAGCAGCAAAGGATTATTTGAAAAAATATAAAGATGAAGCAGAAGCAAGGTTTGAACTGATTCAAAGTTTGCAGCAGGTAAAAGCATTTCTATTAAATATAAAAGCTGATTTATAACCCATGAAATATTTAAGTACCCTGGTGATTGCAGTTCTTGCATCACAACTTTCCTTTGCTCAAGTACAATACGAAGTTTCAAAAGATCCGCAGAACGGGTTAAAAACATTAAAGGGAATTCTGAGTCGTGAGATCCTGCAAAACGATACCGCGTTTGCTTGGATGAAAAACGATATCAGTTGGTATAAACCCAATGCCAACTGTGTTGCTAATCTTACACCGGTAAAAGACACGATTCAGTTGCTGGTATTTATCGGTACCTGGTGCGAAGATTCCCATATTGTATTACCACAATTACTGAAACTCTTAGACCAGGTAAAGTTTTCTCCCAATCGATTAACCATTATTGGTGTTGACCGGAAAAAACAAACACTTGGTTCATTAAGTGAAGCATTGGCTGTAACAAAAGCTCCAACCATTCTTGTGATGAAGAGTGGAAAAGAAATTGGTCGTGTGGAAGAATTTGGAAAGTATGGTGCGTATGATATGGAACTGGCCGAGGTGTTATTAAAAGCAAAATAAAAATTACAGGCTCATGTTTTTTCCTGCCAGTTCAATTCCAAGAGTTTGAAGAATGTTTAACAACTCCAGGTTGATTGTTTGTTTCACTTCCTGAAAACTATTGAACTCAATAACATTGGTAAAATAATCGACCTGCACGGTAATTGATTTTAAACCGATCTCTGTAACAAATGCATTCCCCTGTTGAATAATTTCATTTTGCTGTAATAACTCTTCTGCTTTTGTTGTTAGCTGTAACAGCTGACCAGTTTGTGTTTGTACACTCAGCTCCAGTTTAATTTCTGCTTTCCGTTGCGTTCTGAGTGAAAGATTATCAAGAATTGTATCCACCATTTTTTTATTGGGAACAGTAACAAAAGTTTTCTGATCGGTTCTGATGCGTGTGCTGCGCAACCCAATCTTTTCAACATTCCCGGTAATATTCTCAACTTTCACCAGGTC
>JANMOR010000019.1:0-2471 GCA_031369435.1 Chitinophagaceae bacterium | reverse complement strand
ATCACTAATCCTTCTGCAAGGTTCAGGCCCGATGGCACTTCAGGTATCATCAACATTGTATTAAAGAAAAACAGCAAAGCAGGTTTTAACGGAATGATACTTGCAAATGCCGGTAACAGGGAACGCAGTAACGGAAGTATGAATCTTAATTTCAATACCGGCAAACTCAATACTTTTTTGATTTACAGCATCAGGCAGGATGAACGTAACCGTTACAATCAACTCAACCGCACTTATTATGATTCTTCAACAGGAACCATTAGCGGCTATTATGAAGAGAAAGGGAAATTAAAAGCAAGACCATTATCTCATTTACTGAGAGCAGGTATTGATTATACGATCAATGAACATAACAGCATTGGATTATCGGGCAGTAACCTGTGGAGCAAATTAACAAGAAACGACCTGGTGAACCGTTACTACAGTAACAGCAGTCATCAATTAACCAGCCAGTTCGACCGCACACGCCATGCTCCTGCTACTGAAGATGAAAAAGATGCAACTTTTTACTGGCAACACAATTTTAATAAAGACGGACATGAGTTACGGTTTGAAGCAACTGCCTCATCACAAAGCGAAGATGAAAAAAATTATTATAACAATATTTATAATTTTCCTCCCAAGCGTTCAATACCTGATAACAATTGGGTGAACCAGATCGAAAAAAATGAACAGGTAACGTTAGATTATGTAAAACCCATTTCAGAAAAAACAAGCCTTGAACTGGGTTATGCAGGATCGTTCATTCAACAGGATATAGATTTTTATGTTGAAGATTTTGATACGCTTCAAAACAAATTTGTACAAAACAATGTTCGCAGCAATCGTTTTTTATACAATGAAACGGTGCATGCGTTGTATGGAACTTTTCAACACAGTTTTGATGCATTTAGTTTTTCGCTGGGGTTGAGAACCGAAGCTGCTTACACAAAAGTGAACCTGAAGACCAAAGACTCCATCATCAGCAATGCATATTACCAGCTCTACCCTACCCTGCACCTTGCGTACGAACTTAAAAAAGGTGAGCTGCAGTTAAATTACAGTCGCCGTGTTAACCGCCCCGATGGTGATGATATGAATCCATTTCCTGAATACATTGATCCCCTGAACCTGCGGGCAGGTAATCCTAAGCTGTTGCCGGAATTTATTCATTCAATTGAATTTGGCTATCAGCTCAAAGGAAAAGTTTTCAGTTTTGTGCCCAGTATTTATTACCGTTATAAATACAATGGCTTTACTACTGTAACCAAACCATTGAACGATTCGGTGCTGCTGACTACAAGAGAAAATTTATCGAACGATCAGTCTGCCGGCGTTGAATTGATTTTTTCACTCAATTTGTCAACCTTCTTTTCAGCTAATCTCAGCAGCAATATTTTTTACAACACCATTGATGCAGGCAGTGTGGGCATTGCTGTTAAAAAATCAATTGTTTCCACCAGCACTAATTTTAATTCCACTTTTACATTTACACCCAATACTCAATTACAGTTAAGTTGCAACTATCGTTCGGCGAGGAAAACGGCACAGGGACAGTTTTACCCAACCTTTGTGTTTAATATGGGCGCCAGGCAGGATCTCTTCAAAAAGAAATGGACCGTAACCGTCACACTATCCGATGTGTTTAAAACCCTGCAGCAAAAAGTTACCATTCAAACTCCTTACCTGCAGCAAACGGGCATCAACAGCAGGGATGCAAGGGTTTTTTATATTGGTTTCAGTTACAGGTTTGGCAGCAGCAATGCAAAAAAACCGGCAGCAGAAAAAATACAGTACGATAATAATTTATAAACCAATCTTAAAGATTGCAAAGAGTCTGATTATTTCTCAGCAGATCATTTAGTTTTAGCTATGGCAAACAAAAGTTCTCAGCACATATTAAATACATCAGCAACCTTACTGGGATTTTGCCTGGTGGTCATCACTTCGCTGCGCATTGCTAATTTAACTGAAATGGTGATCATTGATGAACTCACTTCAACCGTAGCGTTGTTATTAACTCTTTCCTGTATTTTTTCCTATTTATCCATCCGCACAAAAAATGAAATCAGGGAGCTTCGGTTAGAAACCATAGCTGATTATTTTTTTATGGCCTCGCTCATTGGCATTTTGATCATCATATTACTCATCACTTTTCATTTCATTTATTAAAACACATTTATGAATACAGAAACTTCAACACTTCTCCAATCAGAAGATAAACAATTAAGCAAACTGCAACATATTGTTCAGCAAGCCATTCAGGAAGAAAAACTGATTGTTGAAAACTTACTAAATGAACCAAAAGAAATATTAACAAGAGGACAAAGCATCTCCGACAAAGTGGCCCGGTTTGGCGGCAGCTGGAGTTTTATTATTTTGTTCTCCGTTATACTTTGTATCTGGATTTTATTCAATACACTTTCCCCTCATAAAGATGAATTTGATCCCTACCCTTTTATATTAATGAACCTGGTATTGTCTGCTATTGC
>JANMOR010000011.1:0-5312 GCA_031369435.1 Chitinophagaceae bacterium | reverse complement strand
TTCTACATTCAGTATTGCTTTGTTACCGTTGATGCTTGCATAAGCAAAAACTCCATCTGTAGCAATATGTGTATTGGGGTAACTGTTGAGCCATACATGGCGATAGATGCCTCCGCCTTCGTAAAACCAGCCTTCGTATTGCGTGGCATCTACACGGACAGTAATCACATTATTACGATCGTAGTTGATAAAATCTGTTACATCATAATTCACACCTACATATCCACTTTTATTATTACCAAGATAAAATCCGTTGATCCAAACATTGGCATCACGAAAAATTCCATCGAACTGTAATTGAAACCGCCGACCTGAATCAGCTTTTGCTACAGTGAATTGTTTCCGGTACCAGCCAATGCTTGTTGCAGGAAATAATCCACCCACAGGTTTGTAACCATGACTTTCCACATCAAAATTATCAACGAATGAAAACGGTAATTCCACTGCCCAATCGTGTGGTAAGTTGAGTGTTCGCCAACTGCTGTCATTAAACCTTGCATCAATGGCAGTACCTGCAGCCCCACCTGATTTAGAGAAGATGGTCTTAATGCTGTAGTTAAAATCTTTTTCGGGATTGGCAGCATGGCCAAATGCAAATTTCCAGTTGTTATCGATGTTTACATGTTTGCGTTGTGCAAATGTGGAAATGCTTACAAGCATTGTCATTATAAAAAAAATAACTACTCTCTGTTTCATTCTATATTTTTTTGTCAGCATTGTTATATGGCAGATTATATTAGCTGCCTGTAAATGTATTACGGTTCTGCTGATGAAAACTCAAAAGAACCTTGATTATTTAAACGCCTCCATAGCAACTGTTGGTTTTCCACTGTTATCAAAAGCACCGAGTGTATAACCTTTCCAGCCGCCATAAGCTTGTGGCTCCCAGTACAACACACCAAGCCCTTTATTATTTGATACAGATTTTACTTTAGCAATTAAATCAGTTATAAATAATTTACACACTGCTGCACTATCCCACGGCATCCCCACTTCTACTATCATCACTTCTTTATTATAAAGCGCAACCATATCGTTCATATTGATGAGGCATTGCTGGTTGGCACTTGCCCATCCTGTTGAAACATAAGAAGGATACAAAGACATACCAATGATATCAAACTTTGCTCCGTTACTGATGAGTCCACCAATGTTCCAGCGGAACAAAGAATTATCCCAACCGTTTGAAACATGCACAATCACTTTCGCAGAAGCAAATACAGCTTTCACAGCATCATAACCTGCATTCACCAGTTGTGCATAATTACTCATGCTGGTTGATGCTCTTCCTTCGGGCCATAACATACCATTGTTGGTTTCATTACCAACCTGCACCCACTCAGGTGTTACGCCTGCAATTTTTAGTTGATTCAATACATCGGTTGTATGTGCAGACAATGTATTTTTCATATCGGTAAAACTCATGGCAGCCCATGCAGCAGGTTTTGTTTGTTTGCCGGGGTCGGCCCAGTTATCGCTGTAATGGAAATCAATCATTACACGCAAGCCAAGATTTTTTGCACGCAGAGCTTTCGAAACAACATCAGCTGCATTATTCCATGAAGGACTTGGGTTTACCCATACACGCAGTCGAATCGTATTCATGCCAAGCGATTTCATCAAAGCAAAACATTCTGTTTCCACACCTGCAGCAGTATAAAATTTTTTACCTGCATTTTCCATTTCTGTGATCCATCCAATATCTGCTCCTTTTACAAAACCTGTTTGCACAACTGGAGGATCAGGCACAGGTTTCTTTTTCTTGCAGCCACCTGTAATAAAAATAGCAAGCATGAAAAGAGCAACTACTTTAGATATTTTGTGCATGCACATTAATTGAGTTTTAAAGGTATAACTTTCATCAACAGAACTTAAGTGTAAGAATCAAAGAGAAGGAATTCTGATAAATAAAAAAGGACCATTCAGTTATTGAATGATCCTTTATGTGGAGCTGAGCGGATTCGAACCGCTGTCCAAACATATTCTGTAAAAGCTTTCTACATGCTTATTTCATGATTGTTTGTCGGCACTGCACAGGACATGAACATACCAATGCAATACTTAACTGAATAGTCTTTTGCAACAGTCACAGCCTTCTGTTACAGCAACCTGTTTTGTGTTTGAGTCGGCGGCGGAACATGGTAACAGATCAACCTGTTCGGCGGCCCTAATGACTACCTAATCACTGATTAAGCGGCCATGGCATACTGTGTATTGCCATTTGAGTTTTTGAATATTCAGATTAAAGTGCTGACTATCCAACGCACTGCATGCTTACACCTTCAAAGATCTATGCTGTCAAAACCAGGCAGCCCCATTTGTAAATACCAGACCGATATGCAAGATATGAACGGACAGCAAAAATACATATATTTCGGATGATAAAAAGCAAAAGTAAAACTGTTATAAATCCTTTCACAAAAACTGAATGCACAGTATACATCTTTCATAGTTTTACAGCATGGCAGAAAAAATAAATCCCAAAGCATTTTATAAACAACAGATAAACGATTTAACTCTTCAATTAAACCAATTGGTAAAACGCAGACAGTTACTTGGTTGGTTTCGACTTTTTGTTTTAGTGTTAACCGGTTTGCTCATTTGGTTACTTTGGCCATACGGACTCCTGTTATCTCCTGTTCTTTTTATTACCGGGCTTGGTTGCTTTCTGTTTGCAGTAAAAAAGGATCTGGTAAATAAAGAAGCGATCAATCATCACAAACGGCTGGTATCAATTAACGAACAGGAACTGCTATACCTGCAACACAGGTTTACACATCAAAAAGATGGCAGTGAATATTATAAAGATGACCACCCGTATGCAGGCGACCTGGATATTTTTGGCCGGTCTTCTGTTTATCAATACATCAACAGAACAAATTCACAACAGGGAAATCAACGATTCGCAACTTGGCTGAGCGAGACAGCAACAGCTGAAAAAATTATTTCAAGACAAAAAGCAGTACAGGAATTAAGCACTAAAACTCTTTGGCGGCAGGAGTTACAGGCTCATGGCATGTCTTCAGCAATAACCATTAGTACAGAAAATAAAATGGAAGATTGGTTGAAAGAACCCAATCAATTCATCCATAAAAAAATATGGCATGTTATCGGTTATGTTATTCCACTCGCTTCGGTTGGAACGCTGATTTGCTTTCTGTTTGATGTAATCAGCTACCAGCTTTTCCTGCAGGCTCTCTTGGTTTTTACAATCATTGCGTTTGCAATTACACGTATCATTATTCCGCTTTACCGCAAGCTCAATAAGATTACCGGGGAAATGGAAACACTTTCTAACAGCATTGGCTGTATTGAACAAACTGATTTTAAAGATCCTTTGCTGGTTGATTTAAAACAACAGTTTCATACAGGTAAACAAAAGGCTTCACAACAAATCTTACAACTGAAACAGATTTTCAATCGTTTTGATTATCGCCTCAACCCTGTTGTATTTATTCCGCTGAATATATTTCTGCTATGGGATTTACAACAGATGTTGCAATTGGAAAACTGGAAACAAAAAAACAATCAGCAGATTGGCAACTGGTTTTACGCTTTGGCCGAACTGGAAACTTTGAGTAGCGTTGGAACCTTAACTTTCAATCATCCGCATTGGTGTTTCCCTGAATTGAATACAGATGAGCTTGTATTTACTGCAACACAATTAGGTCATCCGTTGATTGAAGAACAGAAATCTGTATTAAATGATTTTTCTACAAGAGGTAATGAACAGATCAATCTCATCACCGGTTCTAATATGGCAGGTAAAAGCACTTTCCTTAGAAGTGTTGGTGTAAATATGGTGTTGGCAGGTATGGGTGCTCCTGTTTGTGCAAGTGCTTTAACGTTATCTCCATTAAAGATCATGAGCAGCATGCGTATAAAAGATAACCTGGAAGAAAGCACTTCTACGTTTTATGCAGAATTGAAAAAACTGAAACAGATCATTGATGCTGTGAATAACAACGTACCCGTATTTATTTTACTGGATGAAATTTTGCGTGGCACCAATTCACACGACAGACACACTGGTTCCAGGGCATTAATCAAACAACTGCTGCATCACAAAGCTGTTGGAATTCTGGCAACACATGATCTGGAACTGGCCAATCTTGAACATGAATTTACAGGCAACATTCATAATTATCATTTTGATGTGCAGGTAAATGCAGATGAACTGTATTTTGATTATAAATTAAAAAGAGGCATCTGCCAAAGCATGAATGCCTCTATCTTAATGAAGAAGATTGGTATTGAGTTATAAGTTATTTATTCCAGCCAAACAGATCATTGCCGTTTGCATAAATAAGTAAACTAAAGAGTATCACCATTCCTACAATTTGAGCATACTCTAAAAATTTTTCATTGGGCTTACGGCCGGTGATCATTTCAATGAGTGTGAAGAGCACATGCCCACCATCTAATGCAGGTATTGGCAATAAGTTCATAAAAGCAAGAATGATGCTGAAGAAAGCTGTAATATTCCAAAAACTTTCCCAATCCCACACTGAAGAAAAAATGGAGCCCATTGATTTGAACCCGCCAATCCCTTTGTAAGCACCGGTTTCAGGATTTAAAATCAACTTGAACTGATCAATATAATCATTTAATTTATCAACTGATTTTCTTACGCCGGCAGGAAATGATTCAAAAAAACCATACGATTTATGTTCAATTGTAAATACACCGGCCTTTTCATATCCTTCTGCATCAAGACCGCTTAAGCCAATTTTTCCGTCTGCATTCGTTTTAGATACAACGTTTACCAATGCTCCGTTTCTTTCAACTGTGAGTACCACCTGGCTGTTTTTCTTTTGTGCAACTAATGGAATCATTTCATCAAAGAATTGGAATGGCACCGAATCAACTGCAACTATTTTATCGCCCTCTTTTAGTCCTGAACGTTTTGCGTAACTCGTATCTTTTTTGTCAAATACGCCAACAATTGCAGGAACACGAACTTCAATTAACCTCCTGCGTCTTTTACTTTCAATTAATTGTCCAACCAGATCTTTACGCAAAATGATTTTTTGCTGAACACCGTTTCTTTCATAAACAATGCTTTTACTGGTGATAATATTTTTATTGATATTTTCAAAGTAATCAACAGGTTTATCATTAATTGAAATGATTTTATCACCATTACGCAATCCTGCTTCATACATCAACGTGTCTGTGATCCATATGCCATTCTTAACACTGCTGAGCGGTATTTTTTGTTCGCCCCATACAAATAAGATCATGGCATAAATAATAAATGCCAGTAAAATATTAACTGTAACACCGGCAATCATAATGATCAAACGTTGCCA
>JANMOR010000418.1:0-2140 GCA_031369435.1 Chitinophagaceae bacterium | reverse complement strand
ACTTTCCTCCGGGATGCGCAAACATATAGCTGTACATCAAACGCAGGTTGGCAAATTTCTGCCAATCATCTCCGGGCATTTTATACAGCATCGGGCTTTTGCCATGTACCACTTCATCATGACTGAGCGGCAGCATAAAATTTTCATCATAATAATAGGCCATGCTGAATGTAAACTGATCCTGCTGATGCTGACGATATAATGGATCCTGTTTGAAATACTTGAGTGTGTCGTGCATCCAGCCCATCATCCATTTCATACCAAAACCTAAACCATCTGCAAATGTTGGTTTGGTAACACCCGGCCAATCTGTAGCTTCTTCAGCAATTGTTTGTGCATCGGGGAGGTCACGGAAAATAGTTTCATTAAGGTCTTTGATAAAAGCAATGGCTTCTAAATTTCCATCACCACCAAATTCATTGGGCTCCCACTGCCCTGCTGTTCTTGAATAATTTAATTTAAGCAAAGATGATACTGCATCAACCCGCATTCCATCAATATGAAATTGCTTAAGCCAGAACATGGCACTGCTGATGAGAAATGATTTAACTTCGCCACGTTTGTAATTGAAAATATAACTGTTCCAATCGGGATGATATCCTTTGCGCATATCGGCATACTCATACGTATGACTTCCATCAAACATAAACAAACCATGTGCGTCATATGGAAAATGGGATGGCACCCAATCAAGGATTACACCGATTCCTTCATTATGAAATGCTTCCACCAATTGCATAAACTGTTGCGGTGTTCCATAACGTGATGTGGATGCAAAATATCCTGCACCCTGGTAACCCCAGCTACCGTCATAAGGATGTTCCATCACCGGCATTAATTCAATATGTGTAAACCCCATTTCTTTTACATAGGGCACCAAATGCTCACGGAAAAAATCATAGCTGTGATAAGTCTCTTCGTTAAACTTATCGGGACGCATCCAACTGGCCAAATGCACTTCATAAGCACTCCATGGTGCTTCTAATCCATTATGTGTTTTTCTTTTCTCCATCCATTCTTCATCTTTCCATTCATACTCCATTTTCCATGTAACAGATGCAGTGTTGGGACGAACCTCCCAATAATTAGCATAAGGATCGCCTTTATCTAATTTAATACCGGCATATCCATGAATATGATATTTATAATTTTCACCTTGCTTCATATTGGGAATAAAGCCTTCCCATATTCCTGACTTGTCGAGACGTACAAACAATGGATGACTTTCCTTATTCCAATTATTAAAACTTCCGAAAACAGAAACGAATGTTGCATTAGGAGCCCATACAGCAAAATAATAGCCTGTTACTCCACTTACTTCCATTTGATGCGAGCCAAACAATTCGTAACAACGATAGTTGGTTCCATTTTGAAAGTTGGCAATATCATCACCTTCAAAGCGTGAATAATTCCAAACCGGTTTTGATGTATCAACAAAGTGATAATCTTCATATTTTTTTATAGTATTCAAAGCTGCTATTATGTTTAAAGTTGACTGTGAAGTTGATTCGTAGATAACTTTTTTAAGTTCAGGTTTTGCTTTGGCCGTTTTTTTTGCTTTGGCCATAATATTGATTTAAAAATGACTACCATTCATATGGAAATATAACACTTTAACATCTTTGTTACATCATCTGTAATCAAAACATTTTAATATCGCAGGATATTATCATCACTCAAACCATGACTCCACCAAAGCTGCTGTTGCTGATCTGTTTCATACTTTTTTGTATAACCAGCATCAATGCTCAAACAAACTCTATTTCCGGCACCATTTCCGATACCAGCACCGGTAAAAAATTAAGCAATGCGGTTGTTTCAGTTATCCGTTCAAAAGATACGGTTCTTTCTAAATTCACCCGTACAAATGAACAGGGTTTTTTTGAAATAAAAGAAATACCTGAAGGCCATTTTTACTTAATTGTAAGTTATCCCGGTTATGCCGAATTCCTTGATGAATTGGAAGTAAAAGGAAACACGATCTATAAAAAAGAAATCACCATTATTCCCAAAGCCAAACTGCTGGAAGAAATTATTGTACAACAAAAAATAAGTGCTATCCGTATTAAAGGAGATACAACTGAATATAAGGCCGATAGTTTTAAAGTGGGGCCCAATGCCAATGTACAGGAACTGCTGA
>JANMOR010000753.1:0-5223 GCA_031369435.1 Chitinophagaceae bacterium | reverse complement strand
AAATATTTGTTCCTTTCAAACTTACCGCTGCAAACACGTAAAAATGCAATCCGGTCTCTGTGTTTGGGATCGAGGTTGGCGTGGATCTTAAAAATGAATCCGCTGAATTTATCTTCATTCACATTTAAATGACGGGTGGATGTTTCCCGGCTTTGTGGCAACGGTGCAATGCGAATGAATGTGTTGAGCATTTCCTTTACACCGAAATTGTTGACAGCACTGCCAAAGAATACAGGAGCTACTTTTCCTTTTAGATAATCGTCCACTTTTAATTCACCGTATACACCGTCAACAAGTTCTACATCTTCACGTAAAATCTTTGCATCGGTTTCTCCGATTTTAGAATCGAGAATAGAATCATTCAGATCTTTGATTTCCACTACATCTTCATCACTTGCTTTGGTGTTGGCAGTAAACAACACTAAACTTTTTTTATCGAGATCATACACACCCTTAAAATCTTTACCACTGTTGATGGGCCATGTCATGGGATGGAGGTGAATATTCAATTCTTTTTCCACTTCTTCCAGCAAATCAAAACGGTTCTTGCCATCACGATCCATTTTGTTGACGAAAACAATCACCGGCGTATCTCTCATCCGGCACACTTCCATCAAACGTCTTGTTTGTTCTTCCACACCATTCACACTGTCAATAACAAGAATAACACTGTCAACAGCAGTTAATGTTCTGTAGGTATCTTCTGCAAAATCTTTATGACCGGGAGTATCCAACAGGTTAATAAGTGTTCCGTTGTATTCAAAGGTCATAACGGAAGTTGCAACGGAGATGCCACGCTGGCGTTCTATCTCCATAAAATCACTCGTTGCATGTTTCTTGATCTTATTGCTTTTAACAGCACCCGCCACCTGTATAGCACCACCAAACAGCAGTAACTTTTCAGTTAAGGTGGTTTTACCGGCATCGGGGTGAGAGATTATAGCGAATGTGCGACGGCGGTTTATTTCATTTGTAAATTTCATGAATATGCTTTTAGCTATTAGCTGCAAGCTGCATGCAACATCCATCCTTGTGGCTTGCAGCAAGAAGCTGGCAGCTTTTTTAGAGTCCGCAAAGGTAAGCCGCAGCAGGCTCCCACTCGTAATAATTTTCGTAGTTCTTCAGGATTTCATTTTACATTTGAGTATGCGTAGAACATTTGAAATTTTTTGGAACAGTTTGCAGTTTGCAATCCAGGAACTCCGGAAAAATAAATTGCGTACGTTTTTAAGTTTACTGGGCATAACGTTTGGCATTTTCTGTATCATCAGTGTAATGGCAACGGTAGGCAGCCTGGAAAGAAATGTGAAGAATGAATTCAAAGCATTTGGCAACAATACCATTTATGTTCAGAAATGGCCCTGGGGTGGTGGCAGTGATTATCCCTGGTGGAAATATATGAGTCGCCCCAATCCAAAATTTAAAGAAATGCCGGCAGTGAAAGAAAAAGTTTCTTTGGCAAGTAATGTAGCCTTTACTTATTTCAATGCATCCAGTATAGATTTTGAAGATGTATCATTGGCGAGTGTGAACTGGTATGGTATTACAGAAGAATTTCATGAAATACAGCCTGTTGAAATCGGTTGGGGAAGATATCTCTCAATCAGTGAATTCGGTTCAGGCTCTGCTACAATGGTCATGGGATATAATGTGGCCGAAAAATTATTTGATAAAGCTGAAGTAGCTGTTGGTAAAAATGTTATGATCAAAGGCCGAAAGGTGAGTGTGATAGGTGTAATAAAAAAGCAGGGACAAAACCTTCTTGGTGGCTGGGATTTTGATAATGTAATTATGATTCCTTACCGTTTTGCCAGCCAGGTAGGTAATGAAGCAAGAAGCGATGGATTTATGATTGTAAAAGGAAAAGAAAATGTTCCTGTTGTTGATCTTAAAAATGAATTGCGTGGTGTAATGCGTGGAGTACGGCGTTTAAATCCTAAACAGGAAGATAATTTTGCATTGAATGATGTAAGCAGCGGCACTTCACAAATCACTTCTATCTTTAATGGAATGACTATCGGCGGTATTGCCATTACCATTCTTTCTTTTATTGTTGGCATATTTGGCGTGGCTAATATTATGTTTGTTACCGTTCGTGAACGTACCAGTATTATTGGATTGAAGAAAGCGATTGGTGCCAAACGCAGAACCATCCTTAGTGAGTTTTTAATGGAGAGCGCTTTCCTTTGTGTACTCGGTGGCATTTTTGGTTTGCTACTTGTATTTGGTTTAACTTTTTTACTCACCAGTGTTTTTAAATTTGAGGTATATATTTCTTTGGGATTATTTCTCGGTGCGGTAACAACCTGTATCCTCACAGGTATTCTTGCCGGGTTGATTCCTGCTTTTATTGCTGCAAGGATGGATCCGGTGGTAGCTATCAGAAGTAAATAAGAGGCACCTCCAAACCTCTCCGCCAAAAGGCGGAAGGCTTTCAAACCGCATATCTTTGTGCGACTGAATTAACATTATTCAACTTTTAATTTACAACTCAACAATGAGTGTATGCATTCTTGCTATAGAATCTTCCTGTGATGAAACTTCGGCTGCGGTTTGCCGTGATGGTGTGATTCTATCAAACATCATTGCTACACAATCGGTTCATGAAAAATATGGCGGTGTTGTTCCTGAATTAGCATCAAGGGCACATATGCAGCATATTGTTCCTGTTGTTGATGAAGCATTGAAGCAGGCGGGTGTAGACATGAAGGATTTGAATGCAGTTGCGTTTACACAGGCTCCCGGATTGATCGGCTCCCTTTTAGTTGGAACACAATTCACCAAATCACTTTCCCTTGCATTGGATATTCCATTGATTGCAGTACATCATATGCAGGCACATGTTATTGCCAATCTTATTGCTGAGAACAAACCCGCATTTCCATTTTTATGTTTAACAGTGAGTGGCGGCCACACACAAATTGTGTTATGCGAAAGCCCCACACACATGTCGATATTGGGTGAAACAATTGATGATGCAGCAGGCGAAGCATTTGATAAAACAGCTAAAATGCTGGGGCTGCCTTATCCCGGCGGACCATTGATTGATAAATATGCCCAGCTTGGTAATGCTGATCGTTTTAAATTTCCTGAACCACATATTCCTGATCTCAACTTTAGTTTCAGTGGTGTGAAAACTTCCATCCTTTATTTTTTAAAAAATGCAGGAACAAGTTTGTTGTTTAAAGAACAATTTCTTGCAACTGAAAAAGACCAGAAAAAATTTATTGCAGAAAATATAAATGATATCTGCGCATCAGTTCAGCAACGCATTGTTTCCATTTTGTTGAATAAACTAAAGAAAGCTTCCATCCAAACCGGTATTAAACATATTTGCCTGGCTGGTGGAGTTAGTGCCAACAGTGGATTACGCAAAGCTTTTGTTGAAATGGGAGAGAAGTATCAATGGAAAACTTTTATTCCTGCTTTTGAATATTGTACAGACAATGCTGCCATGATTGCCATGACGGGTTATTATAAATATTTTGAGAATGATTTTGCTGAGTTGAATGTACAGCCAAGTGCAAGAGCGGAGTGGTGACCTTTTTAAGTTATAAGTTTTAGGTTGTAAGTTGTAAGTCCATGGCAAATTCATATTTTCAATTCAAACAGTTTACGGTTCAGCAGGAAAAAGCTGCTTTAAAAGTAAGCACGGATAGTTGTTTGTTTGGTGCATGGGTGGCCGAAGAAGTACGAAGTAAGAAGTACGATGTACGAACTGTTCTCGACATTGGGGCCGGTACCGGACTGCTGATGTTGATGTTGGCACAGAAATGTGATGCGTTAATTGATGGAATTGAAATAGATGAACCTTCTTATCAGCAGGCAAAAGAAAATATTGAAGAATCTCCATGGAAAGAACGGCTGCACTTTTTTTATGGAGATGTAAAACAATTTGCATTTCAGCAGCAATACGATTTCATTATCAGTAATCCTCCTTTTTATGAAGGGGATTTAAAATCGAGTGCTGCTAATAGAAATATCGCCATGCATGATGAAGGGCTGAAATTAGATGAATTGTTACAGGTTGTTGATGCGAATTTAACTGATAATGGAAGGTTTGCTGTGTTGCTTCCTTATGCTCGTGCAGATCAATTTATTGAAGATACAAATAAGCAAAGGCTATTTCTTTCTAAGAGAATGAATGTTACGCAAAGCGTTCATCATTCTTTTTTCAGAAGTCTGCTTTTGTTTGAAAGGAAAAACGGGAATCCTGAAATGAAAGAATTGTCAATCAAAGATGAAACAAATCAATACACTGATCATTTCATTGAATTGTTGAAGGACTACTATATGTATTTATGATAAGCATAGGACACATCATACTTCGTACATCTTACCACGCTAAACTCCTGCATATTCTTTCAAATAGCTATACTCATCAGTTAAATGGCCGTTTTTTAAAATGGTAGCCCTGTCAATAATAGGAGAATCACCTTTTGCAAGGTCTTCCAATACAAACTTGATGAGTTGTTCACCAAAATACCTGGAAGCATCTCTTGGTAATTCATTCGGCAAATTTCCTATCGCCATAATGTCAACAGAAGATGGTAAATAAGGAGCTGTTCGCTGAATGGTTATCTTATCAACACCATATACTGGATCAGCAATGGTTGAATCGCCGATGTTAACGGGAATGGAACCGCAGGTATCATTGGTAATATCAGCAATTGTTTGAATCTTAAAGGATGCATCACGAAATTCATCCAGTGTAAATAATGGGGGAATATCTTTATCCCAATACACACCATTCATTAAAATATCTGTTTGTTTTGCAAAGGGGCCAAAAGAACATTTGTACATTTCGGGATGCAAATGAAAATCATCTCGGTTATAAGTACCATCATCTTTTCTTTCATAAAGATCACGCCCTTTTAAATCAACATACACAGGGTAATCAAACTGCTTGTGTAAATATTCAAAAGGCTCTACTTCATGTATGCCCATCAAATTCATAATTTCTAAAACACCATGCGCTACACGGCCACTACCTGTTACTGCAATTTTAAGTTTGGGTAATTTTAAACCAAAATAAGTATGAATTAAATTACGGTAATCTTTTTGTTGATATACCCGGTTTAAATGAAACTGTCTGGTTCTATTTCCATACGCCATCATACCATTGTGTGCACCAACAATACCTGCAAAAAAGCCAAAGCCTAAAATACGTTGTCCATCTTGATGTGTAAGGCATTCATAATCTATAAGCGTAATATTTTTTTT
>JANMOR010000736.1:0-5842 GCA_031369435.1 Chitinophagaceae bacterium | reverse complement strand
TCAATATTACGGCTGTTAAATTTCATACCGTTATAAGCAGTGAAAAGATTTTTATCATCGCTATGGTTATACTCTGTTCCAAAACGGAGTGCATTCAATCCTTTGAATTTTTTTTCCAACACTAATTTTGCATTGCCATAAAAGCCCTTGTTATCCAGATCAAATGTTTTAAACTCCAACCCGTTCAGCAACACATTATTTTCCTGATTGTCCTGCATACTAAATCTGATGTCATCTTTATTGGTTGATACTGAAACCCCGGCAGTAACCTTCCATTTATTTTTTAAACTTTCTTTCCATGATAAATTATGATACATGTTCCCGTTGGTTAAGCCAAACTTATCTTTATAATTCAAAGAGTCGAGGCTGTTTTGTGTAAATGCAAGACTGTTGGTTGTATAGTAACCATAGTATTTCAACATGCCGTTCTTTGATGTTTTGATGCGGTAGTTGACATCAATATTATGTGCAGTTGGTGCCTTTAAATAATTCTGTTGTTGTTTAATTACTGCAAACGCTAGCGACAGGTTGGAATAGTTATAGTTTATTCCCCAGGATGATTTTTTGTTTTTCGCCAGCTTCTGAAAACCTGCACCAAGACTCAAAACAGACAGGTTCAGATTTGCAGATGATTGCTCGGGCAAATCAATGGACTCAAGAATAAGTGCTGATGATAATGCCTGTCCATATAAAGCACTATATCCACCTGTACTGAACACTGTGCCTTTGAAAATGAAAGGTGAAAAACGGCCTCTTGATGCAATGCCCGGCGTACTGGTGTAAAAGAAATTGTTTACCAATGTTCCATCAATAAATGTTTTTGTTTCAGCAGCAGTACCACCTCTTACAAATAATCCTTCACTCTCCCCTATCTGTTGAGCACCAGGCAATGTTTTTAAAGCACCGGTTATATCGCCATTGGCACTGGCAGTTGTTACAATATCAATAGAAGTTAATACAGCTGCAACCCGGTTTCTGTCACTTGCTTCAAAAGCACCGGCTGTAATTACAACAGCACTCATCTCCGTTATTTCCTGTTTTAGCTGAACGGGCAATTGCAGATCGCCGCCTTTCAATTCAATAGATAGCTCTACCGTTTTGTAACCCACTGCGGTAATAATAAGGACCTGCACTCCTTTGTCAAACGCTTTAAACCTGAACCGGCCAAGAGAATCGGCAGTTGCACCATCATAAGAATCTTTGATTGCTAAAGAAGCCCCCGGAACGGGTTGTTTTTTCCCGTCGGTTACTGTACCGGTGATTGTAGTTTGTGTAAAACCACTAAAAAAGCTGATAAGGAGAATGATTGATAAGGATAACTGTTTCATATTTTCATAAATAGATCACAAACATAGAGTAGTTTATTTTATAAACCAAATATTTTTAAGAAAAAACCGGGTCTTGAAAAACCCGGATTAAAACTACCTATGCTCAACTATTGCTTAATAATCTTTTGTAAAGCTGTTTCCTCATTACAATGAACTCTCAGGACATAGATTCCTTTTTGAATCTTACCTAAATTAATAGCCTGAACAGATGTAATTGCTTTCCCTTCAAATCGTTCAAGCACTCTCCCATTTTGATCAACAACTTCATATTGCAGAAATTTTCCACTCCATTCGGTTGGTATATCTATCTGCAATTGATTTATTACCGGGTTTGGATAGGTTGTAATCGAAATTCCATTTCCACTTTTTACCAGGCGGATGTTTTTAACTTCAGAATATTCAAACTTACCTTCTTTATTTACTGAACGAATGCGATAGTAAAGAACTGATGATTGCAAATTATTAATTGCATCATTGAACCGATATTCATTGGTTGGGTTTGAATTATTCAATGCAAATACAATTCCTGCCTCTTTGAAATTGCTGCCGTCAACACTTTTTTCAATTGTAAAATGTGAAACTGATGCATCACTTGTCTGGCTCCATGTAAGTTCAGCAACATCATTTCGTTTTGTTACATAAAACTCAGAAACCTTCACCGGGAGTGCGTATAATAAAGTTGAACCCAATGTACAATTCAAATTAAGCCCGGTAGGTGTAAGAAATGCATTCATATACATTCTGATTCCATTAACTGAACCAGCTGTTGAAGTTGAAGAAAATTCATGATTACCAATATAAAATACAAGTCCACCGGCATTGGCTGAAGCATTCATTTTTGCAACACTTGCACCGAAAGGAGTTGGTGAGCCTGCTGTTCCACCTGTTGCATGATGATGCGCATTATTCTGAAATGAACTTGCTGTTTCTAAAACCCAGTTTCTTACACTGCCACCCTGTGCAATATCAAACACACCCTGAAACTGTGAATAAGCAAGATCAGGATTGGGATAAATAGTAGAGGCTGCTGTAATTCCATCATTTACTTTAAGAACACCATTAGTTGTATGAAAATGACCAACAGGGCTGTTTTCATAGGCTAGCACAGCATGGCATTGTGCTAAAAAATTGCCCCCGTATGTTACAAAGACCTTCACTGCATTTACAATTGTGTTGCTTGCACTTTCAATGTGTGGTTCACTTGCAAATGTGTAACACTTTGAAAGAAGATCTGTAGCCTTGGCACTATCATAGTTTGAAGTTGGAATGGAGGCTTTAATCATATAGTTGAAATGAACCATTGTATTTGCTCCATCTGTTAAAATAGCAGCTTTGGGTTTAAAACCCGAAAGATCATAACGGATATCAACATTCAATGATGCCACAGTAAGGCGATAAACAGCGGGACGATCGTTACCTGCAAATCCATTACTGGAATAAAAAGAACTGACTAATGCTGCAACACCTGTTGTATCGGCTGCAGAAATTACAAATGGTCCTGCCAGGAAATTATATACTCCCGGCAATGCAGCAGTTGTTGGTAAAATACGAAGTGCTGTTCCGGTAAAATCTGTTGCATCTTTTGATTTACCTGCTTTGATGACCCATTTAATTTTTACATTATTGTTTAACAAGTAAATAATAAGACCGTATGTTTTTAAATTAAAATTGCCTGAAGTATTTAACTGTAATGTATTATCCATGGGGATAACATAACTACCCGCAGCTAAGGTTTGAAGATTAGAAGTTGGCGATGGCAAATCTTTTGAACTTTGCCCGGCGGCAAAAAAACTAAATAAAAGAAAAAAAACTACGGGTACAGTTGTTTTCATATAAATTCTCTTTAGGTACGGTACAATACTGTTGTTACGGATGATTTGAGAGATATTACCTTAGAATAGAAAGATGAATGACCAACGGAGAGGAAAACAGGTTGTTACCTGTATATGGCTTACTTCACGGTCGGATAACTTTGTTTTCTAAGGGTATCTTCTTAATCGGGTACAAACATAACATGTAGAATTTACGTTTGCAAGCTTTGCACGGATTTTTTCGTTAATAAACAGTAATTCCCGCATATTAAAAATACAATTTACTGATAAACAAGTGTTTAATTTTTAATCATTTTTGGACTATATTTTTCATTCAACTAAAAAGGCCTGCTTTTTAATAAGCAGGCCTGAATATGAAGAAGCTTAGATTTTATTGCATTTTAATAATCTTTTCAGAAATTCTACTATTTCCAAACCTGATCTCTAATAAATATGTTCCTGCCGGAAAATGATTAAGTCCATTCAAAAGAATGTTATTTGTTCCAGTATCGAGTAACCGCTTGCTGTTATGTACAACCCGCCCGTTCTGATCAAGTATTCTTATAAATCCTTCCACTTTTTCTGTTACAGTCAGCTGTACATTAATTGCATACAGGAAGGGGTTGGGAGATATTTCTAATTTAAACCCTGTTTGTTTCCATAAGCGCAATACAGAACTGTATTGTACTTTGGAATCAACATCAACAATTTTTAACCTGTAATAATTAACTCCCCTGTCCGGTGATGGATCATTTAAACTGTAATTATTTTCATAGGTACTGTTTCCAACTGCATCTTTAGTACCTATTGGCAGAAAGCTGATGGCATCACTACTTCTTTCAACAATAAAGAAATCAGTATTTAATTCTGTTGCTGTTTTCCATGATACTGTTACCTGGTCGTTATTCCACTTTCCATTGAAACTGATCAACTCAACCGGTAAAGTTCCATTAACAGTTACCGAAGCAGCAGTTGGAACAGCGGTACAAACAGTTACGCCACTCAAACTGGTAGCTTTAATAACAACACTGTATGTTCCGGCGATTGTAATGGGATCAGTTGTAATATCAAGATTACCATTGGCTGTTGCCCAGATACCTTTGCCCAAAGATCGGCCGGTGGCTGCATCAGCTATTGCATAAAATGTTCCCGATACAGCATTTGAAATAGTATAGGTTACTGTTTGATTGGCAACAATCGTTGCATTGCTGGGTGTAAAGATGGGTGTAACGGGTGTTGATGAACAGGATACAGATAAAGTTGTTGAACAACTTACTTCCTGGTTTCCTGTTTCCTGGATGCCGATTGATAATACAGCATTTGAATATATAACTGTTGATGCTATTCCTGAAACCGTCCATGCAGTTGTGGATGTTGTGGTTGAACCAATCAGCTCACCATCTTCATATAATCTTACAGTTGTTCCAGCAACGGCTGTAGCTAAAGTGCCGGATACAGAAGTTGCACCTGCTGCAACAGGACCGGTAATGGTTCCACATCGTGCAGCAGATGTTTTATTAGCTGCAGAAACATTGGATGAATTAGCACTTACAGAACAGGTTCCGTTTTGTGCATTGGAATAATAAGTTATTCCTGCAAGTACTGTATAAGGTGATGTTGACCAGCTGCCATTCGCCTGCACAGTAACAGTTGAAACCAATGTTGGTCCTGTTACATTATACACACGGATTGTTGTGCCTGCAGGATCTGATGAAAGTCCGGTAATTATCTGTCCCGCTGTTACCTGGTTATTAGCATCCGCAGTTATGACGGGTGTGCTTGTAAAACAGTTTACACTTCTTGATACAGCAGCACTGATACAGTTACTTGCTGCCTGTGCATATACCTGCACCAGATCATTTGTGTTCAATGATATATTACTGAAACTATAAACACCACCAACTGTTGCAGTTTGTGAACTGCGTAATAATCCATTTACAAACAATCGAACTGTTGAGCTTGCAGTAGCTGTACCTGATATAAGGCTATTGCCATTATATAATGTTGCTTGTGTTATTACGGGAGTTGCAGTTGCTGTTTGATTTACACATGAACCAAAGATGGGGGCAGATTCACACTTGCCCGATTCAGTTATTGTAATATAATAATATCCATCAGGAATGTCATTGGGGCCCCCACTGCAGGGATCAGATGAACCACTGTTATTTGATCCATTATATTCCCATGTTGTGTTAGCCACGTTGGATGGAGATCCGTATGAAATAAGATAAGTAGATGGTGATGCTGGTGTTCCATCTGTTGCAAATAATGTTGGCGTGCTACCCGCAGTCATGGAATAAATTTTAATAACTGCGTTTGTAAGTTTTGTTCCCGACATTCCTCTTCTGTTATTCACACATACACCAAACGCTGCATTTGAAACAGATGAAGTAGATGCAGGTGAACATCCTGCAACAGTAATACTATTACTTACCAAACACATTGATTCGCCTGTTGCCTGCGCCTTTGAAGTGATCACATCAGTACTTACAACACTCACACTATTTAATGTCCATATTGAACCACTTGTAACTCCACTAACCGTTCCTGCGCTTACTCCGTTTTTATAAACGGTGATAGTTGCTGTTGTAACAGCTCCCGATAAAGAAGATGCCGTCCATGTCCCTGAAATATTTACAGTGCCTGCACTGATTGTTCCTGTTAATACAGGCGCTGCAGTACACATGCCTCCAAATCCACCAC
>JANMOR010000704.1:0-11000 GCA_031369435.1 Chitinophagaceae bacterium | reverse complement strand
GATGATGATTATAAACAATTTCTGGAATTATTCAGTTCGTATGTCTTGCCTTATGCAGATGTACTTGCGTGGTGTTTGATTCCGAATCATTATCATTTCATGTTGTCTATTAACGAAAACTGTGTTCCGGTAAAGCAGGGAAATATAATGCTTGATTCTGTGTCAAACGGATTCAGGAATTTATCAGGTGCATATGCACATGCATTTAATAAAGCACATCAAAAAAGCGGCTCCGTTTTTCGTCCAAAAACAAAGTCTAAAAATTTGACGGATGATAAAAGCCCCATGAGTTATCTCAATTGTTTTTATTATATCCATCAAAATGCATGGAGGCATGGCATCGTAAGTCATGTTTCGTTGTGGAAATATACCTCATATCATTTTTATGCAGGAACAAGAAAGCAAAGTATTTGCAATATGGAACTTGCCCGGCAATTGTGTGAATTTGATTCTGCTACATTTATAAAACTGGCAGAACAAAGGATGCCTGATGAACTTGTGAATTCTTTCTTTGAGGCTTAGTTCCCTGTCCGACGAGGACGTCTGACGGGGCGTGTTTCTTTCTTCATCAACATTCTTACTTTTACCACATGCAATACAAAGTCGCTGTTTTTATTTTTAATGAAGTAGAGGTGCTGGATTTTGCAGGGCCATTTGAAGTATTCAGTGTTGCCGGTCTGAGAACGATGCCTGAACCACCTTTTGATGTATTTACCGTTGCACAGTTCGAAACCATTGAAGCAAGAAATCATTTAACCATCAAGCCAACTTATACATTTGAGAATGCACCCGATGCTGATATCATCATTATTCCCGGTGGTGGAGGTAATCATAAAGATGGAACTCCATTTGGCAGCAGAAGAGAAATGAACAATCCCATTATACTCAACTGGGTAAAAGAACAGGCAGCGCAGGCAAAGTTGGTATTAAGTGTTTGTACAGGTTCTCTCATTTTAGCAAAGGCTGGTTTGCTGGAAGGATTGGAAGCAACCACTCATTTCAAAGCAATCAATGGACTAAAAGAAATTTCAGATCAGATTCATGTAAAAGAAAATGTTCGTTTTGTTGATAATGGAACCATCATTACTTCAGCAGGTATCTCAGCAGGAATTGATATGAGCTTATATACTGTTGGTAAACTGTTTGGTAAAGAAACGGCTGATGAAACGGCTGCTTATATGCAGTATGATTACTGGAAATCATAATCAATGATCAAATGGCTTCCGTACAACTCAACAACACATCACATCAATTCATCATCCATTCCCATTTTTATTTTTATGGAGCTGCTGGCAATGAAGAACTGGCAAAACAAATTGCAACAGATATTGAACAGCACTGGAATGAACCCAAAGCAAGGATTCAATACAAAGGAAATTCGTATGATGTAGTATTTGATATCAAGGGTTTCTTTGAGCCGCAATTGGATCCTGAGACTGTTTGGTACAATACTGATCCAAAATTATTTTTCTTCCGCATTGAAGAGTATTCGCCCATGCATGTTTCGTTTGTTGATGGCATTGGCAGCAACACCGGTTATTTTAAACTGGAGAATTTATTACAAACCTCAACTACATCTACACATGAATACGGGCACATGATTGGGTTGCATCATCCGCATGAACTTGATATCAGGGGACATGCAACTCCAGGCATCATGTATCCGAGAGGCACCATCTGCGATCCGCAATTTCAATATGATGTAGCTGCATCGCCCGGCGAAAAAGGCGGCACACTTGACCCCAGACACCGTAAAGTATTGATGAGCGATATTGAACAATTGAAATTACACAAGCTGCATTTCAATGATGAAGGACTTGCCGTTCTTGGAGATTTTACAAGCATTTATCATTCGCAGTATTTGCCTGACGAATAAACAATTACATTTAGCCTTCATTTATCATCACAATCAAATCTATGAGCATATTGCAGGTTCAGGATCTCAAAAAAACGTACGGGAAAATACAGGCATTGAAAGGTGTGTCATTCGAAATACCTCAAGGTGCTGTATTTGGTATTCTCGGCCCCAACGGGAGTGGTAAAACAACCATGCTCAGTATCATACTTGATGTATTGAATGCCGATAGTGGTACTTACTCATGGTTTGGAGAACCAGCGTCACCCGATCTGCGCAAAAGGATCGGTTCATTATTGGAGACTCCCAACTTTTATCATTATTTATCTGGAGTAAATAATTTAAAGATCACCAACAGCATCAGTGGCAGGGGAGATGCAGTTGCAATTAATGAAGTATTGCAAAAAGTAAAATTATATGAGCGCCGCAATAGTAAGTTCAGCAGTTACAGTTTGGGTATGAAACAACGGTTAGCTATAGCCGCTGCATTGTTAGGCGATCCGCAGATATTGGTTTTAGATGAACCTACAAACGGATTGGATCCTGTTGGTATCATGGAAATACGTGAACTGATCATTGAACTGAGTAAGAAAGGTCATACCATTATTATGGCCAGTCACCTGCTCGATGAAGTAGAAAAAGTTTGTACACATGTTGCTATTTTGAAATTAGGGACATTGGTTACTTCAGGTTCTGTAGAAGATGTATTGGTGGATGAAGATATAGTGGAAGGAAGTGCGGCCGATCTTCAGCAATTGAAAGCTGTTTTGAGTAACATGCCTGGCAATACAGGCATCACAGTAACTGATCTCACAGTACAGGTGCATTTTCCCAAGGGAACAGCAAAGCCTGAAGAAGTAAATCGTTATTGTTTTAATAATGGCATTACGCTCCAGCAATTAGCAATTAAGAAAAAAAGGCTGGAAGAAAAATTCTTCGAGTTAACAAATAACTAACCTTATCAATCAGGAATCATATGCTTAATTTATTCAGAACAGAATGGCTGAAACTAAAAAACTATCCCGGCTTTTGGTGGATCATGGGCATTACGGTTTTGTCGTATCCCGGTATTAACGGTATGTTTTATTTCATTTATAAAGAAAATACGGCTAATACAAAAACTGCAGCACAAATGCTGAAGATGCTTCTTGGAAACCCTTTTGAGTTCCCCGAAGTATTCCGAACAACAGCTTTTGCTTCTTCTTTGTTTGTGGTAATACCGGCCATTCTGGTGATCATGCTCATCACCAATGAATATACCTACAAAACGAACCGGCAAAATGTAATTGATGGGTGGAGCAGAAACCAGTTTTTAATGGCCAAGTTTTTAAACGTAGTAATTATTTCCTTAATTGTAATTGCACTTTATATAATTGTTACGCTTTCTATTGGTTTCAGTACAACCGGGGCTGATGTAAAAGATAAATTCAAGCTTGCACATTACACTGCTCTCTTTAGTTTGCAGGCGTTTGCTCAATTATCGTTTGCATTCCTGTTGGGCCTGCTTATCAAAAGAGCTTTCATTGCGCTTGGAGTATTTATTTTTTATAAAATTATTGTTGAAAATATTGGTGCCCAATTACTGAATAAATATGTACTTGCCGATACGGGTCGTTTTTTACCGACGGAATCATCTGATCTGTTAACGCCGGTGCCGGCTTTTCTTGGCAGGCTTGATCCGAAAGTATATGATCATGCTCTTAGTCTTATCAATCAACAGGTGTTTATCACCATTGGATACTTGTTAATTTTCTGGGGTTTGATTTTCTGGATCTATAAAAAGCGTGACCTTTAATTAAAGATGAAAAAAATTACTATAATACTTGTGGCATTCTTGATCTGTGCAGTATCGCTCCCGGCGCAGAATTTAAATACTGTCATTAAAACAGAAGCATTAAAAATGGCAAGGGCACTTGCTGCAATGGATATTGAAACTTATACCACTTTCATGTATCCTACATTGGTCAATGATAAGGAGTCAAAGGATAAAATAAAACAGGGAATGGATTCGGTGAATAAATACCGTGACCAGTTTGGCCTTAAAGTAAAACAGATACTGATTGGTAATCCATCGGCAGTGCAAACCCACAAAGGGGTGATGCAATGCACATTGCCGCAAACAACAACAATAGAAGCAGTGATGGGAACAATCAGTGTTGAATCAACTTTGATTGGGTTGTCAAACGATGGAAAGAAATGGTACTTTGTTGATGCCATGCTTTATAAACAAAAGGACTCAAAAACAAGGTTGCCGGAACTGAGTCCTGATCTTGTTATTCCACCTATGAAGCAGCCAGTGATTACTGCAACTGAAGAAAAGAAAAAAAATTAACTGATCAGTTGGGTTAAGGCAGCATCTATCGTTGGATAGATAAACTGGAAACCCGTCTTTTGAATTTTTGCTGAACTGACTGTTGCACTTTTCAACACTTCAACACTTAATTCGCCTACAACAATTTTTAAAACAAAAGAAGGAACAGGTGCAGTAATAAAAGCATTCCCTCTCATTTTTTTTGCAAGTGCCAGCGTAAGATCTTTATTGTTCACCGGGTTGGGAGCAACAGCATTATAAATTCCAGCTACATCTTCATGCTCAATGGCATATTCATATAGGTGGCACAAATCATCAATATGTATCCAGCTGATCATTTGCTTACCGCTTCCAAGAATAGCGGCCAGGCCAAAACGTAATGGATTTTTAAATTCTTTCAAAGCTCCGCCTTTATTGCTCAACACAATTCCTGTTCTCAATTTTATCAACCGTATGTTCAGAGTAGTAATGGGATCCATACTTGCTTCCCATTGATTACAGGTTTGCCCGAGAAAATCAGCATACGAAGGATCGGTTTCAACAAAAGGCTTACCAGTGTCAGGTCCGTACCAACCAATGCCTGATGCACTGATCACAGCTTTTACTTTGTTGGGATATTCTTTTAAAACTTTTACAAGTAAGTTACCACCCTCAACACGGCTGTTTACAATTTCTGCTTTCCTGCTTTTTGTCCAGCGTTTATCTGCAACACCGGCCCCTGCAAGATGAATGATATAATCACTGGCAGCGATGGCTTCCTTATCAATTGTACCTGCTGCAACGTCCCACTTTGCAAAAGTGATCAGTGGATTATCTGAAGTTTGGCTGGTACGGCTGAGAATGATAATGGCATGACCTTTGGCGGATAGATAAGCTGAAAGGGCAGTACCAATCATTCCTGTTCCGCCCGTAATACAAATCGTTGCCATTAAGAGTGAGTAGTTTTATTGAAATAATTATGCAATATAATTTTTAACTGCATCTTGTAAGCGAAATGTCTGCTTTCAACGTATTTTTAAGAAAGAATAATCAACGAATTATGAAGTCGATCAACGCTGTTGTTTTTTTATTTGTCCTGCTTGCTTCAGTTTCAATCACTAAAGCACAACGTATTTATTATTCCGAACCCGACCGGGATGATCTTCGCCAGCTCCGGTTCGAGATCCTGGGCAAATACAATTCAAATTATCTTGTTTACAAAAACAACCGCTCCAATCATACCATTGCCGTGTACGATGCTGATATGAAACAGAAGGATAAGGTAGTGCTTGATTTTATTCCTGATCGTGTAATTAATGTAGAGCTGTTTTCACATCCTGAACATTCAATTGTTGTTTACCAGTATCAGAAAAAAAGTGTTGTGTACTGCATGGGTGTAATGGTAGATGGTAATGGTAAAAAAATAGGTGAGCCTTTGCAATTAGATACTACACAACTGGGTATTTTCAGTGATAACAAAATTTACAGCAGCATCATCAGCGATGATAAACAGAAGCTGATGATCTTTAAAATAAAGAACAAACAAAAAGATGACTTTACTGTTGAAACCCTGTTGCTGGGTCATAACCTCATGCCGCTTCGGAAATCGAGCTTTAATTATCATTTAGAGAATACAAAGGAATCCATTGCAGATTTTTACCTGGATAATGAAGGAAACTTTTTATTCAGCCATGTATCCCGTCCTGCAGCAAGAGAATATATTAATAAAGCAACCCTTGTAGTATTACCAGCTTATGGTGATTCAGTTAAGAAATTTGATTTAACACTCAATAAAGTATTCCTGGAGGAATTACGTATTAAAGTTGATAACCTGAACGGACGTTATGTATTAACTTCCTTGTATTCAAAATCAAAGCGTGGAAATATTGATGGTTTGTTTACTGCCATCATTAATAAAGATCTCAACGGAACTGATATTGAAAAAGCAACAGAGTTTAACGATGATTTCAGAACGCTGGCAAAAGGTGATAACTCATCGAGGCTTGCTTTTAATGATTACTATTTAAAACACCTCATCGTTAAAAAAGATGGCGGTATATTAATTACCGGCGAAAACACATATGGCAGCAGCCGTGGCAGTAATTACAACCGTTGGGATAATCCATGGATGTGGGGTAGCCCATACGGTCCGGGCAGTTATCTCGGCTGGAATCCATGGAACAACTGGGGAATGAGTGGCTGGGGTATGAACTGGGGCTCATCCTTTGGCAGCGGCTGGGGCGGTAATAATCAAACACGTTATTACACTGATAATGTAATGGTGATTTCTTTAGATAAAGATGCCAATATGCAATGGAACAATGTGGTTACTAAATCGCAGTTTGATGATAACTCAGATAATATGCTCAGCTACCAGATCATGAACAGTGGAGCAGAGTTGTTATTTCTTTATAACGAATGGAGCCGTCGAAACCCCTTACTAAATGCACAGGCACTTGAACCGGGAGGAAAGGTAAATAAACAACCGCCGCTTAAAAGTTTAGATAAAGGTTTTGAATTCATTATCCGTTTTGGTAAACAGGTCAGTGCCCGTGAAATGATTGTACCTTGTATTTACCGCAATGCGTTCAGTTTTGCCCGGATTGAATTTTAATGAAAGGCTATATAAGAAATTCGCAAAATCATTTTTATTCAGCTATGAATATTATTTGGTCAATTGAATTTCTTTCGGAATGTTTGTAGCTTAATTTCATTATTACTGTGGTTCGTTTTTTTTCAGGCAATAACCCGCTCAATGTCATTATCCTTTTTTTTCTGGGTATGCTTATCAAGCTGCCTTATTTTATTTCACCGGTTATACCACAGCCTGGTGAAACAGATGGTTTTTTATACATCGAACTACTCAAGGCGCTTCAGCAAACAGGAACAGCATTTCCTGTAGTTTATCCCATTCTTGCTTATATTCTTTTATTTACACAGGCCATTACTTTTAACGGGTTAATTAATGATCAGAAACTTTTTTCATCTCCCAACTATTTACTGGCCCTTTCTTATCTCGTTATTACCAGTATTGTACCTGAATGGAATGTATTATCACCGGTATTGATCATCAACAGTATCCTTGTGTGGGCATGGCCACGCATGGTAGGGCTTTATAATCATCCCAGCCCTAAAACTGTTTTGTTTAATATTGGCTTTGGGTTTGGTGTTACTTCCTTCTTTTATTTTCCATCAGTTTATTTGTTATTGTTACTGATTGTAGCATTAATACTTTTCCGCCCGTTCTATATTGCTGAATGGCTGGTTGCCATTCTTGGTATCCTTACTCCATTTTACTTCCTGCTGGTTTATTTTTTTGTATGGGATCATTGGGAAATGGCAAGGTCGCTGGTTCCAAAGCAGCGTCTGCGGTTGCCAGCAGTTGTTTTTGATTGGAAATTCTGGGTGGAGTTCAGCCTTGTTTTTTTCCCATTATTGATTGGTGTATTAATGAGCCTGCGATTTAATGCACGTATGCTGGTGCAAACAAGAAAGAGCTGGAACTATATGTTCTTTTATCTCATCATTGCGCTGTTTATTCCTTTTATCAACAGTTATGCTGGATTAACGCATTGGGTGCTGGCTGTTGTTCCAATAAGTTTATTTCATGCGGCCTTTTATTTTCATCCCAAACAGAAAAAATTTCCTGAACTTTTTTTCTGGATGAGCCTTATCTGGATCATTGCAAATTATGCCGTATTGAACAGCAGGTAAATTTCATTCCTTACCTTTGCTTTTTCCCCTTTATTTATGAAATTTGGAATCGTTGTTTTCCCCGGAAGTAATTGCGACAGAGACATGCAGGATTCGCTGCAAAATGACATGAACCAGGAAGTGCTCATGCTTTGGCATAAAGACAAGGATCTCAGTATGTTTTCAACTGATGATTGTATTGTACTGCCGGGCGGATTTTCCTATGGCGATTACCTGCGTTGCGGGGCTATTGCCCGGTTCAGCCCCATGATGCAATCGGTGATCGATTTTGCCAACAAAGGCGGAAAAGTGCTGGGCGTTTGTAACGGATTCCAGATTTTGTGCGAAAGCCATCTGCTGCCCGGTGTATTGTTACGAAACGCCAATCAAAAGTTCATTTGCAAAAATATTTATATGAATGGGATGGGTGGGTCAGTTTTAAAAGTGCCGATTGCCCATGGCGAAGGAAGATATTTTGCTGATGAAGAAATACTGGATGCTTTGGAAGCAAACGAACAGGTGATTTACAGGTATTGCGATGCAGATGGAAATATAACTGCAGAAGCTAATCCTAATGGAGCCCTCAGAAATATTGCAGGGATATCCAATAAAGAAGGCAATGTATTTGGCATGATGCCGCATCCCGAAAGAGCAACGAGTACTATTCTGGCAAACACAGATGGGCGTATTATACTGAATGCATTGTTAATCAACGCAGCTGTTGCAATCTCTTAAGGTCAGTATTTCGTAAATAATCTGTAAAATTTGCTTTTGTAACTCAAATCACATTTTTGTACTGAAATTGGAAGCACCTTTGCATAAGAGCATAATTAAAGAAATATGAAAAGAATAGTTACTTCAGTTTTAGCCGTATTTATTGCTGCAATTACTTTTGCTCAAAGCGGAACAAAAGTAAAGTGGGATTATGTCATCAAAAAAATCGGTGATAAGAAATATGAGGTTCGCATGGTGGCCAATATTCAACCAGGATGGCATTTGTACAGTCAAACACAAGGTAAAGATGCTATAGCGTTGCCAACAACCATTACGTTTGCCAAAAATCCTTTGATCACTGTAAATGGTAAAACAAAAGAAGAAGGAAAAGTTGTTGATGCATATGATAAAGCAACACAATCCCGTTCTCGGTTTTATTCTAATAAAGTGGAGTTTATACAGATTGTAACTTTAAAAAGCAATGTAAAAACATCCATTGTAGGTGATGTTGAATTTATGGTATGTGATGATAGGCAATGTCTGCCTCCTGATAAATCAAAGTTTACGCTTAAAATAGAAGGATAAGTTTTTCATCCCGCCTTATTTGGCGGGATTTTTAAAACCAACACTTATGAAATCTTTTTGGCTGTCTTCCCTTTTTCTTCTTTTTGGTATTGTTCTTACTGTTTCTTCTTCTGCCCAGGATTCATCTGCCGTGCAATGGAAAGTGAGCAGCAAAAAAATCAGTGCCAATGAATTTGAATTACAGCTCACCGCTAAAATCCAAAGCGGAAAATTCCTCTACCTCTTTTCAAAAAATGCAGAAGGGCTTGATTCTATTTCCCTGAATTTCACTGACAGTGCAATTGAAAAAAATGGCTCAGTGCAAATTCTGCTTGGGGGCAAGTCTTTTGCTGATCCCATCTTTGACAATAAACTGCTGATGATAGCTGAAGATGAAGTAAAACTTTCGCAGCTCATCAAAATCAAGGGAACAGTTCCAGCTCAACTAAAAGGAACCATCATTTTTGCAACAGGAGCAAAAGAAGAATTTCTTCCATCGCAGGAATTTGCATTTGATGTTGCATTAGAAGGTGGTATTTCACAAACTGCAAGAATCAAGATCAGCTCTATTGATTTAAATAATCCTGTAAATGATTGTGGTGATGAAGGAACTGAAGGAAAAAGTTTGTGGGGTATTTTCATCTTAGGTTTAATTGGGGGATTTATTGCATTGTTGACACCCTGCGTATTCCCGTTGATCCCTTTAACGGTTTCCTTTTTTACCAAACGAAGTGGAAGCAGGGGCAAGGGCATTCGGAATGCAGTACTGTATGGCTTTTTTATTTTCCTTATTTATATATTATTGAGTTTGCCTTTTCATTTACTCGATCAAACCGATCCTGAGATTCTGAATAACATCTCAACCAATGTCTGGCTCAACATTATTTTCTTTATCATCTTTATCATCTTTGCCTTTTCATTCTTTGGATATTTTGAAATTTCATTGCCTGGTAATATTGCCAGTTCTGCCGATTCAAAATCAAGTGTGGGAAGTTTTCTTGGAATCTTTTTTATGGCGTTAACACTGGCCATTGTTTCTTTTTCCTGCACTGGTCCCATTCTCGGCTCATTGCTCGCCGGGGCATTAACCAAAGATGGTGGTGCCATGCAATTAAGTTTTGGTATGGGGGGATTTGGTTTAGGATTAGCATTGCCTTTTGCTTTATTTGCGATGTTCCCGAACTGGCTGCAATCTTTACCAAAGAGTGGAGGCTGGTTAAATACCGTAAAAGTGGTGTTGGGTTTTTTAGAGTTGGCCATGGCTGTTAAGTTTTTAAGCAATGCCGACCTGGTGAAACAATGGCATCTGTTACCACGTGAAGTTTTCTTAGGTACCTGGTTAGTGATAGCTGTATTGTTGGTCTTGTATTTATTGGGACTGATCCGTTTTCCACATGATAATAAGAAACTAAAGATTGGCGGCATTCGCTGGACCTTTATTGTATTGTTTGCAGCAGCAGCTGTTTATATAGCACCGGGTATTACAAATACCAAATGGGCGAACCTGAAACTGATCAGTGGATTTCCACCACCATTATGTTACAGTGTATATGCTCACCCTGTGAATTGTGAAAGTTCATTAGAACCGTTAAGAGATTATGAAGAGGCATTGGCATTGGCAAGAAAAGAAAACAAACCATTACTGATCGACTTTACCGGTTGGGCCTGTGTCAACTGCAGACGGATGGAAGAAAATGTGTGGACCAATCCGGATGTATTGGATTTGATGAAAAATAAATTTGTTGTTGTTTCATTGTATGTTGATGAACGAAAAATATTACCGGCAGCCCAGCAACAAACTTTCAAAACAAAAACAGGATCTGATAAACAAATTATAACAGTTGGGGATAAATGGGCAACATTCCAAAGTGAAAATTTTGATGC
>JANMOR010000692.1:0-4331 GCA_031369435.1 Chitinophagaceae bacterium | reverse complement strand
GGCTCCTGTCAATTCTTTTATTTCCTGTTGAAATGAAACCGCATTGAACCCCGTTACAATATTCCTGGATATAGTTACAGCGTCAGTTAATGTATTGGCCCGGAAAAAAATCCATGCAAATGAAACCAGGAGAAAAGTGACAAAAACAGCAATGGCTTGTGTGATTTTTTTGGATGGGCTTGTTGCTTTGTTGTAATGAACATACAACATGTATACAATAATCAAAAGGGCATGAATAGCACCCCACATAATATACGTCCAGTTGGCACCATGCCAGAACCCGCTTACCAGGAAAACAATTGCCACATTCACATACATCCGTTTAATTCCTATACGGTTACCACCCAACGAAATATATAAATAATCACGAAACCAGGTTGAAAGAGAAATATGCCATTTTTTCCAGAACTCCTGGATATTTTTCGAAAAATATGGTCTGTTGAAATTCGTCATTAAATCAAACCCCATGACCCTGGCAGCACCGATCGCAATATCAGAATAACCGGAAAAATCGCAGTAGATCTGGATAGAAAAAAACAAGGTAGCAATTATCAAATTCAGGTAATGATACTGCTCAGGAAATTCATAAACTGTGGCAACATATTGTGCAAGCCTGTCAGCAATCACCAATTTTTTAAAGAACCCCCACAACATTAACCGGAGCCCGTCTAATAATTTCTGACTGTCAAAAGCATGTTTCTCCCTGAATTGATGCAATAAGTTCTGCGGCCTTTCAATAGGCCCAGCAACCAGTTGAGGGTAAAACATTACATACAAAGAATAGATGCCGAAATGCCTTTCGGCTTTTTGATTACCCCTGTAAACTTCAATGGTATAACTCATTGCCTGGAACGTATGAAAAGACAACCCTATTGGAAGAATAATATTCAAATAAGGAACAGAGCGTGTTGTGATGTTGAGTGACTGAAGAAATTCATTGACATTGGCTGTAAAAAAATTATAGTATTTAAAAACAGCCAGCACGCCTACATTGGCAATGATGCTCAGAATTAAAAACCGCTTTCTTTTTTTCCCTTCACTGTCTTCAATCACTATCCCCGCTATATAGTCAATGATAATAGTGAAAAATAAAATGAGTATATAAACCGGGATGAATGCTGTATAAAAAATACAGCTTGCAAGCAGCAGGTGTGCCCACCTGAATTTTTGCGGCAACAAAAAATACAGGATCGTTACAACCGGGAAAAAAATTAAAAACTGTATGGAGTTAAATAACATTTACCCCCAAACTTTCAAAAGAGGTTCTGCAATATGCTGCCAATCATATTGATGGCCGCTTTCAAATCGTTCATTTTTCATTTTACGCAATTCTGTTTTTTTGCTACATAATTCCAGCAATGTATTTTTAATGGAAATAACATCATCTGCTACCTGCTCATAATTTCCTTTTCCTTTTGAAAGAAATTCATCCTGGGCTGCAGTGTGTGTGGCTACAATAAACAAACCAGCCTGAGTACATGCAATGATCTTATTCGAAATGGCCAATTGATTATTCAAATCTTTACCCGGCTCCAGCGCCAGTCCCACATCGCAGGTTGACAAAAACCTGTGCAGCTCTTTTTGTGATTTGGAGGGATGTATAACGATCCCTGTTTTATTCTGCAGGTAAGCTGCTTCAAATGCCGGCTTTAAGTTGCCGATCAAATGCAGTTCTACCAATGGATATAACTCATTCACAACAGGAATTACATTTTCCAAACCACGGTTCACATCTATATTTTGTGAAAACCATACTAACTGAATGGCTTCATTTTCTACAGGAAGTGGTTTTATAAATTCATTGCCATTAAAACCATTTAATATAACCAACTGGTTATTCATTAACCCCTTTACATCTTTTTTTACTTCTTCCATGATCAGCGGCGATCCATAAGAACAATAGTCAGCTGCAGGCAATACAAGCTGCATTAATTTTTTCATGATACCGGCGGCTTTAGGATCATTCGTTTCACCGGGGTGATAATCCTCAACATCAATTCCTAACCTTGCTTTATATTTTTTTGAGGCAACCAATGCAGGGTAAAAAGTAGCAGGGTTATGTGCAATCACCCAATCAAACTGTTCATTCAATTTTGTCAATGCCTGTAACAATAAATAAGAACGTTTGCTCACTGCAGCTGAAAGCATGGAATGATTCAAGACAGCAACAGGTAAAACACGAAAACTCTTTTCAAGTAAGGAACTGAATAACCAGGGTATAAAAGGCGTACGCAGTGCCGTGAGTTGAATAAACCTAACTTCTTTAAATGATTCTCTCAGTTCTTTATCTTTTATATCGCTCCAGTTACCCATTTGAAAAAGCATAACCGTAGCTTCATATCCCTGTTCCAGCATCAGCCGCAATTCTTTCAGCAGCCTTGGGTTGGCAGCTAAGTTGGTGGAGGTCATGAACAAAACTTTTTTCTTCAACCTATTTCTCCCTTGTGTAAAAACGCAACAATCTTGCTGCTTTCCAACCAGCTATTTTTTTTACCCCTTCAATTACACGGCCTCCTAAAATTGGGAACGGCACCTTTTCATTCAATGACTGGTATCTTTTGTACGCAATTGATGACAATATTTTTTGTGCGGGGTAATTGTCGGCAGCAAAACGCAAATATTGAATAGCCATTGCTTTATTCATCAGCGGATGCCTCCCCTTTTTTTTCAGGTATTGATGTTTGAGATCAATCGTAAGTAAAGTATTCTGTAAATATTTTTTTGCTTTGCTTTTACTCAACGTTGTTTGCGTTAACGACATGCGGTAGTAATTCATTACACCTGGCACATATATGATTCCATTGCCGGCTAAAACTACACGGGCAAAAAATTCGCCATCATCATCGGGGCAGCGGTAGGCACGCCAGCCCCCTGCTTTTTCAATCAGTGCTTTGGGGACCAACCATGAATTGGTTTGAATAAAATTACTTTCTCCTTTTCCACCCCAGAGATTCACTAAAAAATCCAACGGGTCATTGCTTGTATAAATAAAGGACGATTGATCAGGAAACTGCAGATCAACGGATGGCTCTCCTTCACCAAAAAACTGCACATAATTACAAACAGCAACTGTTGTTTGTGATCCATCCAACAACTTTACTTGCTGTTCAATTTTATTTACACTCAACAAATCGCCTGCATCCAAAAACTGTATATACTCACCTGTTGCATGTGCAAGTCCTGTATTACGGGCTACGGCTGCTCCTGCATTGGTTTGCCTGAACAGTTTTACATTGGCAGCTTCATATTGTTTTGCCAGTTCGTAACTGTTATCTGTTGATCCATCATCAACCACAATAATTTCTTTGTTCAAGTAAGTTTGTGCCAATGCCGATTCAATCGTTGACTTTAATATCTTTTCTGAATTATAAACAGGAATAATAATGGAAACCAGTGACAAGTAGAAACAGTTTATAAAGAAGGATGAACCAATGCCTGTAATGTGTCTTTCAAACCAAAGCCTGCCAGCCTTCTTGCAGCCAATGCTTTACTGATGTCTTTTGTACGGATGATATACTGTACAAGATTGACTAAAAACCGCCGTTTATTTTTATTGGCAATCCATTCTTTTTCTTTTTTTGAAAGTGGTAATGCCAGCTCCTGCAACGCATCACGCAGGTAACAGTAATTATTATAGAGATAATTGTATTTATTATTCTGCTCCTGTCCTTCATGAATACGATAGAAATTAAATGTAAACGGCAGGAATAACACTCCACCTGCGGCAGCAGCTTTCAGGTTAAAATACATATCATTGGCCGGACCATATTTTTCCGGGTACTTATTAATAGTTTCAAAAAAACTTCTGCGCAAAATAGTTCCTCCCGGGCCAATCATTAAAGTTGGCTCTTTAAAAAAATGATCATGAATGGCTTGTGCAGCAGGTACAAAAAAAGAAGCATCTGCCTTTCCATTGAACTGCATACCGAATCCGGCTGCGGGAAACTGTTGCATCGCCGTTATACAGCGTTCAAATCCATCTGCCAATATTTTATCATCACTATCCACATACATGATAAATTCCCCTTTTGCATATGCAGCAGCCTGGTTCCGGTTGCGGTAATCGCCCAGGTTTTTTTCATTCACATACACTTTGATGCGATGATCTTTTGCTGCATAAGATTGTGCTATGTTCACCGTTTCATCTGTTGATCCGTCATCAACAATAAGGAGTTCAAAATTTTTATAGGTGGAAGCCAGCACACTTTCAATAGCTTCTGCAATATATTGTTCCCTGTTATAAGAAGTCATTAAAACTGATAAACCAATTGTTTCTTCGGTCAATTGCAATAAGGATTAAACTATTCTGGAATTTTGAGTAGATGGCGCAT
>JANMOR010000210.1:0-3548 GCA_031369435.1 Chitinophagaceae bacterium | reverse complement strand
CAGGGTATAGAAAAATATTATTCCATCAGCGATGCTACGGTAACTGCATTAGATGTAAAAAGTAACGACGGTACAACCCTGTTCTGGTTAAAAGAGCAAACTAATTTTCCGCAACCGTTGAACTGGATTACTGTTGTGCTGAGGCTGATCGCCATGTTTTGTTTGCTACTGTTTCTTCACAAAGCAGCAGCAGAGCTGGCCTTGAAGCGATCCTTTACTACAGGATTATTGTTTCTCATTGTATGCTTGTTGCTTGTTCGAAGTATCAGTTATTTTTTTCCCGTGCCTTTGAATTTGCGGCAGTTCAATTTATTTGATCCTTCTATCTATGGGTCCAACAATATTCTCAAGTCGCTGGGCGATCTCCTCATCAATTCTTTTTTATTGTTATGGATCCTTTTATTCATCAGGCGATATGGAGGCACTGCAGTAGTTTATCGTTTTAAAATACATCCAACAACGGCACTGGTATTTACATCGCTGCTTATTTTTTCGCTCACTATTTTGTTTGGCAATATTGTACGCAGCCTGGTAGCTGATTCACAGATCTCTTTTAATGTTACCAATTTCTTCAGTTTAAGTGTGTTTAGTTTTGCAGGCTTTTGTGTGCTGGGAAGTCTTGCACTGAATTATTTTTTACTCATTGATTGGTTATTTGGTTTTTTTAAAACATACACCCGCAACAAACTGAAGATACAGTTGCTGTCGTTAACCATTATTGGGTTACTGTACATCACGGCAACCTTCAACGCAGGCAATGTAGTGTTTCATTTATGTTTACTGGGCTGGTTATTACTCATCATTATACTGCTCAGCAACAGTAAAGTCGATTTCAGGTTTCTTCCAACTGGTGGCAGAAATATTTTCTGGCTGTTTTTCTTTTCCATTTCATTAACGCTCTTACTCATTACTGAAAATGCACAGAAGGAATGGAATGACAGGTTGCGGATGGCAGAGAAGCTGAGTCTGCAAACAGATCCATCTGCAGAAAACCTGTTGAGCATTGCACTCACCAATTTCAGAACCGATTTTTTGGCTGATAATTTTTACCGCTTCACCACATCGGGCAGTAACCAGTTTTTAAAAGACAGTTTATTGAGTGAACACTTCAGCGGTTATCTCAATAAATTTCAATCAGAAATATTTACGTTTAATTTCAGGGAAGATCCTTTGTACAATGCCGATTCAACTTCCTTCAACACACTCAACATTATTTATAAGCTGCAGGGTAAGCCAACTACGGTAAAAGACTGGCAGTATTATGAAGAATCGTTTGATAAGTTTTATTATATCGCCAAAAAAGAAATCAGCGATCCTGTAACAAAAAAACTGCAGGGTTATGTGTTTATCATATCACGGCCCAAACGTTATGCGGATGAAAAATTTGATCCGCAGTTGTTTTCTAAAACATTCAATCTCTTGCCGGAGAGTATGCCTTCTTATGCTTATGCCGTTTATAAGAATAAAGAACTCATCAGCAGTTTTAACGACTATCCGTTTCCTGTTCATTTAACCAAAGAACAGAGTCAGCAACCTTCGTTCAGCAAAATAAGAAGGAACGGTTACAGCGAACTCTGGTACATGGCATCGTCTAACTTAATGGTGGTAATTGCCAAGCCGCAAAATAAATTGCTTGAAACCATTACCTTGTTTGCCTACCTGTTTTGTGTGTTTCTAATGTTGGTTGTGTTGTTTCGTTTTATCCGGTTCATAACTCAATTCGGTTTAAAACCATCGGGCTGGAAAAGTCAGTTGCAGTTTACTTTTCGTACACAGGTGCATACCACTATCATCGGCATCAGTGTATTTTCTTTTCTTGTTATTGGCGCATCCACCATTTTCTTTTTCATCAACCGGCACAGCCGTATTAATAAAGAACGCTTATCCCGAACTATACAGATCATGCAGGGCGAAGTGGAAGATGCTTTGAAGGAGCATGCCATGTTTGATGATGTATTAAAAGTGTATGATGATGTAAGTTCGGCGGGTTTGCAGGTGAAAGTAAACCGCATATCAGAAATACATGGAGTGGATGTAAACATTTATGATCCTAACGGCAATTTAAAAATATCATCACAACCTTATTATTACAGTAAAGGATTACTCAGCCGCAAAACCGATCCTGCAGCTTACTTTAAATTATCAAGGGAATACCTGGTGCAAACAATAGAAGATGAAAAAGTAGGCACCCGTTCTTATATGAGTATATATGTTCCTGTAAGAGATGAAGCAGGAAAAACATATGCTTATCTCAACATTCCTTACTTTACTTCGCAGGATGAATTGAAACAGGAGATCTCCAACTTCTTAGTAACACTCATCAACCTCAATGCATTCATTTTTTTAATTGCAGGATTGATTGCTTTTTTTGTAACGGGCCGCATCACCAGTTCGTTTTCCATCATCAGCGATAAGATGAAAGAAATTAAACTCGGTAAATCAAATGAAGTAATTGTTTGGGATCGCAACGATGAAATTGGTGAACTGGTGCAGGAATATAATAAGATGGTGAAACAACTCGAAGAAAGTGCCAACCTGCTTGCACGAAGTGAACGGGAAGGTGCATGGCGTGAAATGGCCCGGCAGGTGGCACATGAAATCAAGAACCCGTTAACACCCATGAAGCTGAGTATTCAATACCTGCAAAAAGCAGTTGATTCCAATTCGCCCGATACAAAAGATATTTCACAACGGGTAGCGAAAACATTGGTGGAGCAGATTGATTATCTTTCCAACATTGCATCCGACTTCTCCAGCTTTGCCAACATTGGTAATCCACGCCTGGAAAAAGTAAATCTTGCAGAAGCCTTGTATTCTGTTGTTGCTTTATTCAGTATGTATGAAGAAGGGAACATTTCATATGAAAAAGCAAGAGATGTTTTTTTGATGGCCGATAAAACGCAACTCAACCGTTTGTTCACCAACCTGCTCCGCAATGCACTGGAATCGGCTACCAGCGACAAACAAAGTGAAGTAAAGATTGATTACAATCGAAACGGAAATAAAGTATTGATCAGGATACAGGATAACGGACAAGGCATTGAACCCGAACTGCAGGATAAAATTTTCTATCCCAACTTCACCACCAAAACTTCAGGTACAGGATTAGGACTGGCCATGTGTAAAAGCATTGTTGAACAAATGAAAGGTACCATCTGGTTTACAACTGAGCAGGGAGTGGGCAGTACGTTTTTTATTGAGTTGCCGGTTATCAGTTAAATGCAAAGAAAAATAAACATATGAATCACACAGAGTCACAGAGTTCACATATAATAAAACTGTTTTACTTAATTGTATTTCTTTGCCCCTTCGTGTGTTTGCAGTTATAAATAAGACCTGACAGGAAAAATCAGTTCTGATAAAATCAAGCGGTTCCTAAACAGCTTACCCGTAAGATCATTTACATGCTATTGCACTTGAGCCTTTCACTTTCCTTCTTTTGCTGTTGTATTACTTATTAGGTATTTTTTACGAATTAATATAAAAAAATCTGAAAACAAAGACTTATTATCCTGTATTGAATTTATTTGTTAACTTTTAAATGCAAT
>JANMOR010000677.1:0-1630 GCA_031369435.1 Chitinophagaceae bacterium | reverse complement strand
TAAATAAAAAGGGTTATAACACAACAACACAAATGCCGAAGCGGCCATACTGTTGTAAATATTTCCTTTTTTATTCAGCAGATCGCCACCTGAAATAAAGGTAAACATGATAGCGGCTCTTAATACAGAAGCACCTGCCCCGGTGAGTAAACTGAAGATCCATAAGAAAGAAAGTACAAGCAATGGCTTTAACCATTTCAGTTGTTTGTATTTGTTCAATGGTTTGAACAGAAGCAGAAGTAACCAATAGATCAGACCAAGATGTAAACCACTGATAGCAATTACATGTACTACCCCTGTATTACTGTAAGCCTGTACCAGGTCCCTGTCCAAATCATCACGATAACCAATGAGCAATGCTTCAGCCACACTTATTTCCTGTTCACCTTTGATGTATTTGCGGAGAACAGTGAGAATATATTCTTTTGTTCCGTAGATCCACGACCAGAAAATTGAAGTTTTTATTGAATGCAATAGTACATAATCAGCTTTCTTTAAAAACAACTGGTGTGTAATGCCATTGAATAACGCATATCGTTTATAATCAAAGCCACCGGGATTGCCGGCATTCTTTATTTCCTGCAAGGGTTTATTACTGGCAATGATGTTGCCATACTTCAAAACAGGGGCAATGCTGTCTTTCTGAAAATAGAGAATGATATTGCCGCTTACGTTAGCTGCTTTTCCGTTTTGCTGAACAGAAACAATTTCAGCCAGTGCTTTGTAAGTTTTTTGTTTTTCAGTTAGGGGTTCCAGTAAACGGAGTTGTACAATATCTCCTGGTTTGTAAAGATGTCCGACCCATTGTTGCTGGTGATTGATTTGTTTGAACCATGTAAGCAGTATGCCAAAGCCCAGCATGCAAAGAGTAATACTTACGCCGGGCAACCAGCCAAAGAAGAATTTCTTTTGTTCATTACTGAATACATACAATAACAGAAAAGGAATTGCTGCAACAAGGAGGTATAAAGCGATGCTCCAATGCAGTGAAAAATACCAGCCGCCAATGATCCCTGCTGTAAGCGGAAGCAACAAACGCAGAAAGGGAATGTTTTTCCAGATGGGAATTTTGGGCGACATTCCTATAAGGTAGAAAAAGTTTTTTTCTGCTCCTATTCTCCCAACAAATTTTTCAAAAATGCAATCTGCCCCAAATGATAAATATTATGCTGTATCAATCCATTAAGCAGGAAACGGAAATTGTATTCTCTAAAATCAACGATCTGTCCGAGGAAATCATCATCTTTTGTTTTTAATGCAACAATGATCTGCTGATGCAAGGATTCAAATTCGGCCAATCCATTTTTCCATGTATGTACTTTGGGATCAATCATCCGCCAATCCGATTCTTCTGAATCAATGAGGTCTTCTTCCTGTTTTCTTTGCAAACGATTCAATGTAAACTGAGCCCAATTGATCATATGATACAGAATTTCAATGGCAGCATGCGAGTTCTTTGGATTGATATATACCACTGCCGGATGAATTTTCTGTAGCATGGGCATCACAGCTTCACCATACCATGGCTGACCATTTAAAACTCGTTGCAGGTTGAGGATGATCGATTGTACTTCTTTATTCATAGTTGAAAGTTACAACATCCGTTTACCGGGAAGACGGAAAGGCGGTA
>JANMOR010000639.1:0-4325 GCA_031369435.1 Chitinophagaceae bacterium | reverse complement strand
TAATCACCAAAGGATTTATTACGGAAGTTGAGGATCACACACCAGATTAAATTGGTTGTTAATCCACCCCAAAGCAGAACGACATAAATAACATTATTGCGGTATAAAAATTCTCCGTCACCGGGATTCGCTGCTTTCCATGCATCATTGGCAACAGTAGCCATTGTTTGACCGGCTTCGAGTCCAAAGTTGAAACAGGCGCTTAATACACCTGATACAATTGATACAAACATCCCGAGTGCAAACTTGTATTCTGTTTTAACTGCAACACCTGCATGCGGATCTACAACAACTGAACTGATTTGTTTTTCTTTCATCATCCCCGCTTTGCCGCTGATGATGATACCAATAATACAAACCAACAGGCCAGCCAAAATGATGAGTCCCCATTGTGAACCGATCATCATGCTGAACGTATCCTTACCGCTTACCGGATTAAAATCGTAATAAATGGCGGGAATTAATGCACCAAAGACCATGCATAATCCAAGAATGATACTGCTGCCAAGTGATACACCGAGATAACGTACACCTAAACCATACGTTAAACCACCAATACCCCAGAGGATGCCAAATAAATAAGTGGCACCAAATGCTGTACTTGCTGTTCCCTTAATAATTTCAGTAAAACCCGGTATGGTGAGATATGCAGCTAAAGGAGGTACAATCAACCAGGAAAATAATCCACCTACGATCCAGAAACTTTCCCAACTCCAACCTTTTACCTTTTTATAAGGCATGTAAAAACTACCAGAGGCAAAACCGCCTATAAAATGGAAAATAACTCCCAGTATGACCTGCATTCGTTAAATTTTGGATGGCAAAATATGAATAGGTTAAAATTAATGTCAGTGTCACTTACCACTGTCATGTACCATCATGTATGAAGGAATGATAGCAATACGTGAATTTAATATTTATCCTTACCTTTTGCCCCACTTTGGCTGAAGAAAATGTGAGGTTTATAAATGCAGCCGAAATGAACACTATTGATTATAAGAAAAACGTATGTTGGCATGTCGTCTGATAATATATACAGGCATATATTGATTGATGAGCAATCAATCACCCCCAAATATGTACAGCTTGTTAATTCAATCTTAAAGGCAGTTGAAATCGGGAGTATTGATAAAGACTATCAGCTTCCTTCTATTAATGACCTGAGCTATGAGCTGGATATTTCAAGGGATACAGCAGAAAAAGCATACCGACATCTGAAAAATTTAGGTGTGGTTGGTTCTGTTCCCGGTAAGGGTTATTTTATTGCCAAGACAGATGTTAAACAAAACATCAAAGTGTTTTTGATCTTCAACAAGCTGAGTTTTCACAAAAAAATCATTTATGATTCATTTGTTGAAACCATTGGCCAGCAGGCTGCCATTGATTTCTATATTTATAATAATGATTTCAGCCTCTTTAAAAAATTACTGCAAAACAGGAAAGATGGATACACCCATTATGTCATCATTCCGCATTTCCTTGAAGGTGGTGAAAAGGCATATGAAGTAATTAATGAATTAAACGGAGGCGCTTTAATTCTGCTTGACAAATTGATTCCTGAGGTAAAAGGTGAGTATGGAGCAGTGTATGAAAATTTTGAAAAGGATATTTTTGAAGCATTAAAAGAGGCACTTCCGCAATTAAGTAATTATCAAACACTCAAACTCGTATTTCCGTCTTATACTTATTTCCCTGATGAAATATTAAAAGGCTTCCAGAGATTTTGTAATGAATATGCTTTCAATTACAAAGTGGTACACAATATTGACAAAGAAGAGGTAAAAAAGGGTGAAGCATATGTGAACCTGATGGAAGATGATCTGCTGGTGTTATTAGACAAGATCCAGGCAACGAACCTGGCGGTTGGAAAAGACGTTGGTATTATTTCTTATAATGAAACACCCTGGAAACGTTTTATTCTTGACGGCATCACCACTATTTCCACCGACTTTAAAAAAATGGGCGAAATGGCGGCTCTAATGATTTTAAATAATGAACGTCATCACCAGGAAGTGCCATTTGCTTTAACACTGAGAAACTCCCTTTGACTTGATTAGACATCTTCTTCACAAGTAACAAAACAAGAACATCTTACTTTTTTGGCAATAAATATTTTTTTAATTCGCCCGGCTTTATTTGCCTGATTGCCTCTGCAACAATTTCAGCATTCAACTTTGCTCCATCAATATTTGTATGTGTATTATCTACAGGGAAAAATACTTTCACAGCTGTTGTACCCATTGCATCGTATTTATCTGCGATGAGTTCATTGAGATTAATAAAGAAAGCACCTTCCTCTTTCGCTATCTGCTGTGCCCATAATCCATAATCATTGGTTGAGCGGTTTACTTTTCCTTCTTTCCAGTTGTTGCGTGGCACCAATGAACATACAATGGGAATGGCTCCTTTTTGTTTTGTTTCACGAACATATTTACGCATGTACCAGCCATAGCTATGCACTACTTCTTTTATTTTACGGATAGGATTATAAATCTCCACACTATCTTCTCCAATTCCTTTGATGGTTCCTCTTGCCCTTGCTGTATCATCTAAAGGGCTTGCATCATTATGACCAAACTGCATGATCACATAATCGCCTTTATTAATGGTGGCCATAATTTTATCCCATCTGCCTTCTGTTATAAACGTACGGCTGCTGCGGCCTCCAATGGCCTGGTTGCTGATGCTGATCTTTGTTGTATCAAAATGATCGGCTATAAAACTTCCCCAACCCCATTGCTGATTTTTTCCTGTTCCATCACCATTTCTTACAGTTGAATCGCCAATGATATAGAACACAGGCTTCTGATGTATCAGGGTGAATGATACAATTCCAAGCGCAACAACAAACAGTAACAGCTTACTCAATTTCATATACTCAGTTTTATTAATGTCGATTATTTTTTAAGCAAATAGTTTACAAGCGGTAATTCATTACTAAAATTCCGAATACCTTGTACAACTGATGCTGCATTAATTTTTGCTCCTTCTACATTCGTATGTGTATGATCGCCATAAAATAAATTCTTTACCTCATCAGGCCCCAACACATCATACTTATCTGCAGTAATTGCATTTAAGTCAATAAAAAAAACGCCTTCACTCTCTGCAACTTCTTTTGCCCATTTACCAAAATCATTGTTGGCACGTTTTACTTTACCATCAACAAATTGGTTCCGTGGAATCATAGAACAGATGATGGGTCTTGCGCCTTTACTCTTTGCATCTTTAATAAATTTCTTTAAATACCAACCATAGGTATGAACGATTTCAATACTACTGTCTTTCCATGCAAGTGATACTGTTTCATCACCGGTTCCACGCAACACTCCACGATAACCTCCACGTGATGTATCGGGCTTGCTGCCTTCATTATGTCCAAACTGAATGAGAACATAGTCACCTTCTGTAAGTGTTGACATTACTTTATCCCAGCGTTTTTCTTTGATGAATGTCCTGGTGCTGCGTCCCGCCATTGCCTGGTTACTGATATTTATTTTTGTTGTGTCAAAGAACTCCGCAATCATTTCGCCCCATCCGCATTGCGGACGGTTTGTATTACGAACCGTTGAATCGCCAATGATGTAAATAGTTGGCTTATTGTTGCTGAGAATAATAAAAGAAGTCATCACAACAAACAGTAATAACAGCCGTAATAGATGAGCATTTGTTTTAATAAATTTCATTTGTTTTCTTTTCCAGTGTCTGTTCATCCGCCTTTGGCGGATGAACAGACACTGTTACTTTTATTTTTTTGTAATAACTGTGATATTTGGTTTAGCCGGCATCTTCATTCCTTCACCAATAAAATAACTTGTATGAGGTGGTTGGTTGTAAGCTACATTCTGCCACGCAATACTTAAACGGTATTGCGGATTATGCATGAGCGTATATAATTTTATTTCAGTTGGAATAGATGTTGAAAAAATCCGCAGCTCTTTGCTATCAGTTGTGCGACAGATAATTTCTTCACGCCAATCGCCAAACAAATCGGCACTGAGGCATGGATTTGATTTGGTTCCGTTATTACTTACACAACCAACATCTCTTCCATCAAATAATTTTACCATTGAGCTGTTGATATAATCCCACTTACTGATGTTCACTCCATTCAATACTTCACTTAATGCATCGCCATCCCAATAAATACCCATATTGCAGGGAGGTGTTTTGTCGGCAATTTTATTTCCCTTGCAATCAAACATTCCTGAAATGCCTGCACCGGCTACCCAGCATTCAAAACCCGGGTAACGGGGATCAAGATCCAAAGCACATGCACGGCCCGGACCTTCGCCATCATCACCTGCTTTCACTGATGCTTTTTT
>JANMOR010000633.1:0-3467 GCA_031369435.1 Chitinophagaceae bacterium | reverse complement strand
ATGCAGCTGCCCGGATGCTTTTTACATTTCCTAAACGTTTGGCCAAATGCAGGTAAGTAATTGTTTCAGCAAAAGGAATTTGCAAAAGCTGTTGCCATACTTTTTGTTGAAATCCAGTACCGGAGGGGTTTAAAGTAAGATCAAATGTTTTTCTTCTGCCTGAAAAATATTCATCTAATTGTCGCATGGTTTCATGCAAAACGGCGGAGCTGGTTGATTCAGTTTCTTTAAGTGAAGAATCATTCTTGAAAAGCACAGCAGTCAACTTCTCATCTTCTTCCAGTAATTGAAGTATACCCAGTGGTGAGGAATAATGAGCAGTATGGATGAGGATGTCAACCAATTTTCCCTCCGTTTTGAACTGGCTTATCAGGCTTTAATAAAATCACTTCTTTGTTTTCATCATATACACCCAGTACTAAACATTCGCTGAAGAAATTGGCAATTTGTTTGGGTGGAAAATTAATGACAGCAACAATTTGTTTGCCCACCAGTTCTTCTTTGCTGTAATGATGTGTGATTTGTGCTGATGATCGTTTGATACCCTGTTCACCGAAATCAATAGTCAATTGATAAGAAGGTTTTCTTGCGTTTTTGAAATCAACTGCTTCAATGATGGTTCCTGTACAGATATTGATCTTTTCAAAATCACTCCAGGTAATCAACTCATTCGTCATCATCCATTTCATTTAATTGTGAAGCAAGTGAAAGGAGATCATTTTTCTTATACCTGTTTTTTTCATCGGAAAAACATTTGGCATATTCTTCCAACATCAATTGAATCATTCGTTTATTACTCAGTGGTTTAAAGTAGGAGGCAGTAGGAGGCACACTGATGCGTTTGAAATAAGTTTCAACATCTTTATGTGAAAAGATTTGTCCGCTTGCTCCATCAAGATAAAACTGTATATGCTGCGGCGGATACTCATCACTTGGATCACTTGCAGGATCATCATCAAAATAAGCAAGGATAAACTGTCTTGGAATATTGATCATGAACATATTGATGTCGAGCAGGTTGGATAATGAAATCAGCAGCATGCCCATAGGGATGGCATTCCCTTTTTTTGTTTCAATCAGTTTATGAATTAAAAAATCATCGGGTTGTGTATAATTGATTTCTGAACCTTTTACTTTATAATAATTAAACAGGATATTGTTGAGCACATTTACTTTTTCAAGAGAAGTTAAAAAGCTGTTGAGCTCCAGCCATACATTGCGGCGGATCTTTTCCAATTCCTGGTAATGTGTAAGCAGGTTGAGATCGGGGTATTGATAACGGCTAATGAGCAAAGCACCGGTAAACAAATCATGTTCTTTATCAGTTGCCCATGCTTTTAAATCTATTTGCAAATCACGGAAATGCAAACCATGGATCAACATTTCAATCCGTTCCTGGATGGCTTCATCAGGAGTTGTTTCCCATAAATGTTCCAGGTTGGGGATGATTTCTTTACCAAATGAAATGATCCTTTCACTTACTGTGGAATATACTTCATGATCAGGGTCATCAATGAGGTGAAGCAGGGCAGAAATCTCTTTTGTTTGTTCCATTCAATGGGTTTTAGAAATAAGATGCCGTAAATCTGAATCTTAAATTGCAAAAACTGCTAAACATTTCTAAAAAAAGTTGTTCACAACGATGTGGATGAATAAATTTCAGCCTTTAAAAGCACCTCGAATACTGCTGAATTAGGTGCAATTACTTAGTCTTTTATGAAGTAAGCACGGGTTTATTGAAATAGAACATCAATTTCCTTTGCAGCGAAAACAGTGCTGCGTAATATTGTGCTACCAATTGAAACCAATCCGATACCTAAAAAACCAAATCCGCTAAAACGGAAAAAATCCAATGGCCTGTTTTAAATCTGGCCCTATGAACAAACCACTGGCTTCTGTACCTTAAGATTACGGACAACCGAAACAGAACTGTTTGAAGCCATTATAAAAGTCCCCGGAGTGTTCCGGGGATTTTTTTGTTTACGCAACTACAAAAAAGGCGACTACAATACAGAGTTTTACTGCAATTCCTGAACAAGTATTTCCATTTATCAGATCAGGGAGTATACAGCTCATAACAATTTGATTGAACAACATCGGTTTTCAATATCCAATCTTCATAAATAGATAACTGATCAGTATCTCTACTCTTATTATCTTTAAATCAGATTCGCCGTTTTACTTAATTATTTTTTTCTTCCGCTTTTCATGTTAAATAGCAATATGCTTTTCTATTGCTCATAAACTGAGAAGTGCTGATAACCTTATACTAAAAAATAAACTTGTTGTATGCGTGTACTTATATTTCTGCTGATCAATACAATCGCCGTTCATGCATTGTATGCTCAAACTACAGTTGAAGCTCAATTAAATAAAAAGCGTGTTACACTTCCTAATGGTTGGCAACTGTCACCTGCAGGACGCATGTTACCCTTGGGTGATTTGCCACTGAACCTCGCTTTGTCAAAATCACAAAAGTGGCTGGCCGTTACCAATAATGGACAGAGTGTACAAAGCATTCAATTGATTGATACAAAAACAGAAAAAGTATTGCATAGCATTATTATTCCTAAATCGTGGTATGGATTAACATTTAGTGAAGATGAAAAATTTCTTTATGCTTCTGGTGGAAATGATAACTGGATATTACAATATGCCATCACCAATAATAAATTGCAACTAAAAGACAGTATAAAGCTGGGCGACAAGTGGCCCGAAAAGATATCTCCTGCAGGCATTGTAATTGATGACAAGGCAGGTTTGATATATGTTGTAACAAAGGAAAATAATTCGCTGTATGTAATTGAACTGGTAAGCAAGAAAATTATTCACCAGGAAAAAATAGGTTATGAGGCATATGCCTGCCTGTTATCACCCAATAAAAAAGAACTTTATATTTCTTCATGGGGTGGCGATGAAGTACTGGTATTCGATACACGTAAGCGAACAATCATTTCAAAAATACCTGTAGGAGATAATCCAAATGAACTGTTGTTGAATAAAACAGGTACACTTTTATTTGTTGCCAATGCGAATGACAATAGTGTATCAGTAATTGATATTAAACAACACAAGGTTTTAGAAGTATTGAATACAGCTTTGTTTCCTGATGCACCTGCAGGATCAACAGCCAATGGATTGGCTTTATCAGTTGATCAAAAACGATTGTATGTAGCCAATGCTGATAATAATTGTGTAGCAGTTTTTGATGTTTCTGTAAAAGGGAAAAGTCATTCAAAAGGATTTATCCCGGTAGGATGGTATCCTTCCAATCTAAAAATGGTTGGTAAAAAATTATTTGTTGCAAATGGAAAAGGCTTTTCATCTTTTGCCAATCCAACGGGCCCCAATCCCTCACAACCTGAACAAACAGTTGAACATCATGTAGGTGATACAACAGTGAAAATTCGTTTGGGCTATATTGGAGGATTAATGAAACGCACGATGTCTGTTATTGATGAACCAAC
>JANMOR010000630.1:0-3627 GCA_031369435.1 Chitinophagaceae bacterium | reverse complement strand
AGTCTTCAGCACTTTAAATCTTACAAACATATCCTCACTGTACCAGTTTTCTTTTCTTGTTTTTTGAATTACTTCTGCATGGTCTTTCATTTTATATGCAAACTGTTTCATTTGTTCTTTGCTCTGCCAAATAGAAAAAGTCGCCTGTTTTAACCTGGGTGATTCACCAATGCCAATTGAAAATAAAAACCCATCTGCTTTCCGCATATCGTTTGAAATGGCTTCAACATGTTGATGAAAACGGGCCAGTTTTCCAGCTCGTATAGTAGCTCTTGTTAAAACAGCAATCATCCCCTCATAATCGCTTTTAACAGGTAAATTCCCAAAAGCTTCTTTGCCATTCCATGTACCATGCCCTTCGATGGGTTGTAAAACAACTGTCCATGTTTCACAACCAAAAAATTTCCACCAACCGCTGATGAATGTGCCATAAACAGCTTTTAACAGTTGCTGCTGATCAGTTATTGTGGTATTTGTTTTCAAATCTGCTTCTTCCAGCACTACTAAAATTCCCCATTGCTGCCAATCGGGCCATTTGCTGAAAGTTCCGCCACGGCCACATCCCAGCGTTTTGTGAAAGCTGATCTTCCTGTTAAAAAGTAAGGGTAAACGATGCAGAGCCATTGCCAGCAAAGCAAAATAGATAAATCGTTTTTTATAACGTGCAATGGTTAAAACAGCGTACATAGTGTTCAATTAAGAATAAAGTTTCTATATGACAAACAAAACCTTACTCTTGTTGAAAACATGGCAAATTGTGTTGATAAGATAAAAAATGGCTAAAAATTAATACAGCCCTAATCTCCTATATTTGTCGCTTTCATAAACTATATAAGAGTGCGATTAAAGAGTCTGGAAATTAAGGGTTTTAAAAGTTTTGCCGATAAAACTATAGTTAGTTTTGATGAGGGTGTAACCGGCATCATTGGCCCCAATGGATGCAGTAAAAGTAATATCATTGACAGTATCCGCTGGGTGATTGGTGAACAAAAGATCAGCCATTTGCGTAGCGAAAACTTGGAAAGCCTTGTTTTTAATGGTTCCCGTACACGCAGTGCTTCCGGCCTGGCCGAAGTAAGCCTGACTTTTGAGAATACCCGTAACCTGTTGCCTACTGAATTCAGCACTGTTACTGTTACCCGTAAGTATTATAAAAGCGGTGAGAGTGAATACCGGCTGAATGATGTGCAATGCCGCCTCAAAGACATTCAGAATCTGTTCCTCGATACAGGTATCAGTACCGATAGTTATGCAATCATTGAATTAGGGATGGTGGATGATATCATTAAAGACAAGGACAACAGCCGCAGAAGAATGCTGGAGCAAGCTGCCGGTATTACCATTTACAAAACAAGAAAGAAGGAAGCAAAAAATAAATTAGACGCAACCGAACAGGATATTGCCCGTATTGAAGATCTTTTATTCGAGATCAACAACCAGTTAAAAACGTTGGAGAACCAGGCAAAGAAGGCGGAGAAATATTACGAGATCAAAAAAGATTATCGTGAAGTGAGTATTGAGCTGGCCAAGGCTGCATTAGAAGGTTTCAACATTACCTGGAAAACATTAAATGAACAGCACGAAGCCGAAGTAAATAAAAAAACAGAGCTGGAAGCAAAGATTGCTACAGAAGAAGCTGCCATTGAACAGGAAAAAGTTGGCTTCATTGAAAAAGAAAGAGAGTTGCAAACCATGCAACATGCTTTCAATGATATGCTACAGCATCTGCGTACAAAAGAGAACGATAAAAATTTAGCACAACAGCGTTTACATTATCTCAAAGAAAAAGAAACCAGTCTCATCGACTTTTTACAAAAAGCAGGCGGACAATTAAAAGGGATTGAAGAGAGCATACAGTTTACACAACAGCAAATTACAGAAGAAGATCAGCGGTTGAATGAATTGGCTTCGCAGTTAGATAGCCTGCGAAGTGCAGTGGAAGAAAAACGGAAACTGTTTGATGAAAAAAGAACTGGTATTGATGAATTAAGAAAAGAAAATCAAGCCATTCAGCGTAACCAGTTTGAAGCTGAAAAGAATGTGGCTGTAGGTGAAACCACTATCCAGAACCTGCAGCGTACCATCTTTCAATTAAAGGAAGAGCAAACAAACCGCAAGCAACAACTCCAGCAATCAGAAGAAGAAAAACAACAGAAAGAATACGAACTGAATAATTGCAGGGAAGAGTTGCGACATCTGCAGGAAGAGCATGCCTTCACAAAAGATCAGATATTGCAAACGCAGGAAGCACTTGAAGGTTTACGCAACCAACTGGCAGATGAAAACCGTAAGCTTGATTCAAAAAAGAATGAGCATGACCTGTTGAAGAGTTTGGTTGATACCATGGAAGGTTATCCTGAAAGTGTAAAGTTCCTTCACAACTATGAGCAATGGAAAGTAGAAGCTCCCTTGTTAAGCGATATCATTTATTGCAAAGAAGAATACCGCACCGCTATTGAAAATTTGCTGGAGCAATATCTCAACTATTATGTAGTAGGGAATATGGGCGATGCTTTGAGTGCAGTTCAGTTATTACACCAGAATCAGAAAGGGAAGGCGAATTTCTTTATGCTGGATAAATTCAACGGACAAGCTGTGTTGAATGATGTTCCTGTAGGAACCATCCATGCTTTGCATGTGGTGGAAGTAGAAGCAAAGTATCAATCGCTCATTAATTATTTATTGGGTCAGGTAGTTATTGCAGAAGATGAAAATAATTTGCCTAATGATTTTGATGGGGTGGTATTGGAAAAAGATGGAAAGTTTTATAAAGGAAAATATTCATTAAGTGGCGGTAGTGTTGGTTTGTTCGAAGGGAAAAAACTCGGCCGTGCAAAAAACCTGGAACGTTTACACGAAGAGATTCTTACACAGGAAACTGTTGTGCTGGACTTGAAGCATACCATCCAGATGCGTCATAACGAAGTGATTGTTTTCAACGATCAACTGAAAGAAAATGCTATAAAACAAACTGAAGCAACCATCAATCAACTGGTGAATCAAGTGTACGGCATTGATAACCGCATGGAAAACCTGCGTGGTATGGAAGCCAATGCTGTACGGCGTTTGGAAGACCTGGAGCAGCAGCAGCAAGAGGTTAATGATAACCAGCAAACATACAAGGGAGAGCTTGATAAATACAATTCACAGTTAGATGAACTGGCCGGACGTTTAGAAATTATTGAGCAGGAATTTACAGTTGCTGAGCAAACATACAATGAAGCCAATCAATCGTATAACGATTATAATCTGAATGTAACCCGTCAGCAAAGCAAGGTTACTTCATTGAAACAGGAGTTTGACTTTAAACAAAATCAATTAAATGATCTGCAGTTACAAATTACTACCAACTCAACTGCATTGGAGGAAGCAACCAGCCAGATCAATGAAAGTAATGTGATGCTGCAGGAAGCGCAGGATGTTTTAGTAACACTGTTACAAAACAAAGAAAGCGAAGAACGGAAGTTGAATGAAGCTGATCAGTTTTATTACAACTTACGGAATGTATTAAGTGAAAAAGAAAGCGAACTCCGTCATAAGCAAAAAGAAAAAGAACAGGTTGATCATTTGCTGAATGAAATAAAAGATAAACTCACCGATTTAAAATTGCAGCTAAGCGGAACCAAA
>JANMOR010000602.1:0-1658 GCA_031369435.1 Chitinophagaceae bacterium | reverse complement strand
CTAAATTGAATGCTGAGGAAACAGTTAAAAACTTCATCAATATCTTTTCTTTTCTCAAAACAAGAAAAGACAGCAATGGAAAAGACGGCAGGGTTGGTTTTTGCTGGGGCGGTGGCATGAGCAATACCTTAGCTGTAAATGTGCCTGAATTAAAAGCAGCAGTTGCTTTTTATGGAAGGCAGGCGGCTGCGGCTGATGTACCAAAAATAAAAGCATCTTTACAATTACATTATGCATCACTGGATGAACGCATCAATGCAGGTATTGCAGCATATGAAGAAGCTTTAAAAGCAAATAAGATCAATTATGAATTGCACATGTATGAAGGTGTGAATCATGCTTTTCATAACGATACTGCAGGCAACCGTTATAACGAAGCAGCTGCAAAGCTTGCATGGCAACGGACAATGGATTTCTTTAAGAAGCATTTGTAAGTGGATAGAAATACGGAGAACACGAATAGATACGGATCATCACTGATTATGGATGTATATTGACAATTCACAATTGACCACTACCCTCCTTACCTTTGTATAAATCAATTTCAATGGCAGAAGACTTACTCATCATACAAGGCACCAAAGAAGATCAATACAAACAACTCCTACCTCAAATCAAAGGTTTGCTCACTGGTGAGCCCGATCTTGTTGCCAATCTTGCCAATATATGTGGTGCATTGAAAGAACAGTTTGGCTGGTTATGGGTGGGCTTTTATTTGGTAAAGACCAGTTCTGCAAAAGCATTTAATGAGAAAGGTGAAGAATTGGTACTGGGACCTTTCCAGGGACCGGTTGCCTGTACACGCATCAGCAAAGGCAGGGGCGTTTGTGGTACTTCATGGTCAACTGCACAAACATTGATCGTTCCTGATGTTGAATTATTTCCCGGTCATATTGCCTGCAGCAGTTTAAGCCGGTCTGAAATTGTGGTGCCTGTTATCCGTAACAACAAAGTGGTTGCTGTATTGGATGTTGACAGTGAAGCACTGGATATGTTTGATACAACTGATCAAACCTATCTCGAAGAAATTATTTCACTGATCGAGTTTTAATCAACTGCATGCAAAAAGATAAAGTGCTGCTTTACGGAGCAAATGGATATACCGGCCAACTCATTGCCCGTTATGCAAAAGAATATAACATCACTCCTGTTCTTGCAGGAAGAAATAAAGAAGAGATCAGTGCTTTTGCTACTGCATTAAATTTTCCATATGAAATTCTTTCTCTGGATGATGCTTCACAATTAAAAACATTGTTGTCAACTGTTGCTGTGGTGATTCATGCAGCAGGTCCTTTTCGGCACACAGCTAAACAAATGATTGAAGCCTGTATTGAAACAGGAACACATTACATTGACATCAATGGTGATATTTCTGTTTTTGAATTCATCAAAAAATATGATGATAAAGCAAAGCAGGCGAATGTGATGTTGTTACCAGGTGCAGGTTTTGATGTGATACCAACAGATTGTATTGCCCTGCAGTTAAAAAATGAATTGCCCGATGCAACACATCTTGAGCTGGCATTTGTTCCTATTGGTGGACAAATCAGTCATGGCACTGCAACCACAATGGCAAGTAAGATTGGTGAAGGCGGGGTGATTCGTGAACATGGAGAAATAGTAAAAAAACCACTGGGCCATAAAGGAAAATGGATTGA
>JANMOR010000595.1:0-1771 GCA_031369435.1 Chitinophagaceae bacterium | reverse complement strand
GCATCAATATTAATGACGGAGATACCTGCCGCAAACCCGGCACTCAAATTTAATTTTGGAGTTAACCCTAAGTGATAGGCATAGGATACTGTTGCATACACCCTGTTGATATAACCGGTTTTAAAATTAACAATACTCCCTCCTATTCCATGATGTGGTTCTGCAGCTGTATATTCTTCCCAGTATGATTTACCTCTTGGATTATCGCCCGGCACCTGGAATGATGTTGCACTGGTTCTGTAATCTTGTTTACCGATTGGCGCATGTACAGATGCATAAATTGTTTGAGGAGCTCCGGGAAAGCCTACCCATTGATTACGATAACTCAACTTGATATCAGTATAATTTTCAATACCCGTTAATGCAGGATTAATAATATAATTGTTGAGAATGTATTGCGTATAGTGTGGCCGCTGTTGTGCAGAGGTATTCATCATTACTCCCATCAACAAAGCAAAGCAAATCACCCAAGTCCTTTTCTTTATCATCCTGTTCATCAAAGAATCATTTTCAAAGGGTTTAACGTAATATGGTTACATAACCTGCAATTCTTACACGGCCATTCTTTGGATCTATGACATAATAATAAGTTCCTGCAGGAAGTTGCTGCCCTTTCCATTTGCCATCCCACGGTGTTGGATAACCAACCGACCTGTGTACCATTGTACCGGCAGTGTTATATACTTCAACTATACAACCCGGATAATCATACAGGTGATTGATTTCCCAGAAATCATTAATACCATCACCATTTGGTGTGAATGTATTTGGTGGCTTTGGCATTTTCAACACTTTTACAAACAGTTGCGATTGAATTAAACAACCACCACGACCTGTTATAGAAATACTGTATAAAATATCATCCTTTGGTTTAACAATTGTTGGGTTCGGCAAAGTTGGGTTATCGAGATAAGTTGGCGGAGTCCATAAGTATTGATAGCCTGCATTTGCAGGGAACCCTGTTATTTTCTTGATACCATCTTCCAGCATAGTAATATCAGGTATAGGTGCTAAAGCAGGATAAGGCCAAACACGAATGACTTTATAAGCCGTATCGCTCACACAACCTTCACTGCTGTTTACTGAGAGTTGTACATTAAAGGTGCCGGGGATTGTATAGAGATAGTTGGGGTTTTGAACAGATGAAGTAACACCATTTCCAAAGTTCCAGTTCCACTGAGTTATTCCTCTAACAATGCCATCACTTTGATCTGTAAAATTAACCAAGTCGCCAAGACACAAACTATCCTTTGATACAAAGGCTGCTTTGGGTTGTGGAAATACATCAACGAGTTGCTTACTTGTTGAATCAATACAATTGTTATTGGATGTTACTCTCAGGCTGACAGAATAAGTGCCCAGGTTCCTGTAATTATAAACCGGATTTTTTATAACAGATGTATCAGAACCTGCCGGTGATGCAAAGCCATCGCCAAAATCCCATTTGTATTTAAATAATCCTTGTGTATTATCGGGGATTGATGAAAGATCAGTGAATACAGCATTGCCAACAGGTAAACAAACTTTGGGTAATGTAAAATCAACTCTTGGCAATGGATTTACTTTTACAGGCAATGTAAATGGCACACTGGTACATCCCCTGTTGTTGATTACCTGTAAGATGACATTGTAATTACCATAGGCATTGAACACATGCGAAAGGTTCGTATTGTTGGTGTAGGATACAATTGGAGTTGCATCACCAAAATCTACGCTCCAGGTACTTAATGAAGCTGCATTTGCAATGGAGCTATCACTGAAACGTATCAGG
>JANMOR010000515.1:0-7034 GCA_031369435.1 Chitinophagaceae bacterium | reverse complement strand
TGGGTATTAAAATTGTGTTTATGGGTTTTGGATTAGACAGTGATAACCTGCACAGCCCGAATGAGAAATACGACATCTTTAATTTTTATAAAGGGATTGAAACCATTCCTTATTTCCATCAGCATTTTGCGGAGATGTAAGATTACATGAATTATAATCTTTATGTATTCAAGTAAATCATAGGTATGCCATACTTTGAAAGTATGGCATACCAGTTTTATACAGACAAGTCTTAACATTTCATAAAGCAATAACTTTTTGTTCAAGCGTTTTTTCTGTATGAGAAAAATAACCATCACCCTCGTTTTCATCATTACAGCTTTCAGCTCTTTTGCTCAAACCAGTCAATCAAATACGCTGCTTGTGCGGCACGATACAACAGTGTTACAGTCGGATGAATGCGAATGGATCATCAAATCGTTGTTGATGAATACCCCTGCACTCACTTCTGAAATTGGCAAATCAGTTCCTCAAATTATTCTCGAAGCCATTGTCAAAGGAAAGATCAAAGCGATTGATGTGGAAACCAATCAGCCCATTCCGGCAACAAAAATTTTTACCTGGCGAATAGCAACTGATACAGTTCTAACCTTTGATGAAGCAGGAAATGAAAAACTGAGTGTTGTACAGCATCTGCGCAACGCCGATAAAATAACAAGGATGAAAGTTTACCATGATTGGTATTTTGATCTTACAACAAAAAAGTTTCTGTCAGTAATAAAATGGATTGAATTAATGGAAGAAGTAACTACGCACTCAGGAGATTTTATCGGCTACATGGCTTTATGCAGAATTTATTATTGAACCATTCAAATACCTGGTTAAGCACCAACCCTATTTGAAGTCTCCCTATTTTTATTGCATGAAACAATCCATTGCACATTTTGCCGTTGTTGTAAACGATTACGACGAAGCTATTCAGTTCTATACAAATAAATTACATTTTACGTTGGTTGAAGACACGGTTTTAAGTAAAACCAAAAGATGGGTGCTTGTTCTTCCGCCCGGTTCAGATGGATGCTGTTTGTTATTAGCCAAAGCGGCAACAGATGAGCAACGCAGCAGAATTGGTAATCAAACAGGAGGGTGGGTATTTTTATTTTTACATACAGATAATTTTCAAAGGGATTACCAAAACCTGGTTGATCAACATATCAATATTGTTCGTGAGCCTGTAACAGAAGTTTATGGAACAGTTTGTGTGTTTGAAGATCTGTATGGGAATTTGTGGGATTTAATTGAACCCAAAAGATAAATTTATATAGGCTGAAAATAATTTTAAAGTAACATAATACATTTGCAAATTTTGATTCGTTTCAACTTTCATTTACAGGTTGTTATCTTCACCAACCGATAAGAAAAATATTTTGTACCAGTGGCATTTACTGCTATTAGCTGCTTTTGCCTCACGCTCTGTACTTTTGTAAAACGCAAGTGCATAAAATATAAGATAAATATTTAATGACTTTATAATTATTTGATGCGTACCTCTTCATCACACCTTCAATATCCGCTCCATAAATTGCCTTAACGCATTTGACTTTTGCAGCAACTCATGATAATCTGCCTCGCATCCCGTGGCCTTCAGTACAAAAAGATGATTCAATACTTTTTTCAACGATCCGTTTTGTTGCAAAGCAGCTTCATCCTGCATCAATAGCAATGCCCAGTTCTGCAAAATAAATTTCATAGTGGGCTCTTCACTATTTTTTATTTGTAACAAATCTGCCAGTTTTTTTTCCTTGCCCTGCTCAAAACGTTCACGGTTGTTTTTATATTGATGTTGAAGAACTGAAGCATAAGCAAGACTCAAATCATTGGCATCAAACCGAACAGCATTTTTTTGCAGAACCAGTTCCAGTTTACTTTCAGCCAACTTTTTTAACACAGCTGCCGGGCTTCGATAAGCGGAATCGGCTTTTATTTTTTCTGATTCTGCTTCGGCAATTTCCAATGGGGCTTTGAGCACTGGTCTGAACCCGGCATGATAGTACACCCAAAATGCACCGGAGTGAATGCCATCGCTGTTTTTATTTCCAATCTGGTAAGGGTCAACTGTAAATCTTTTTAGCTTGTACACTTGTGCATGCAAATGCAATACCTGCTGAAAAATATATTGTGATTCACCTCCACGATAAGCCGGAAATACATTCAGACCAATACGTCCGCTATCAAATAATAACCAGGAGCCGGCATAAGCCATCGGCAATCCATTTTTAAAAACAGTGTATCCAATATAGCTGTCAATAGGATGGCGACGTTCAGGAGTCATTTCCAATAAGGCAATACTAATTCCTCTTGCTAATTGGTAATAGGAAACAAGTTTGGCATCAGCAAAACTAATAGGGTCTATTTCCCGCAGATGACGTACCAGTATCATTCTGCTGCAATCAATTATTTCAGCAGCTTCGCTTTCGTTCAATTTAACTTTTACAGGTTTTATAGCATTTCTCCATTCTATTTCTTTGCGTATAAGTTTTGTATGATAATAGGGATTGATTAAAGATTTACGCAGAACGCAATGTGTTGTAAATTGAATTTCAGTATTAACGCCAATGGCACTCCACAGTTCATCTTTCACTTCAGGACGGCTGTTGTTGTTTTCAAAAATGGCAAGCAATCCGTCGAGTAAATTTTCTTGTGGAAGTAATGTTCGTTCTATCCACTCTTTCCAGTTAAAATAGGAATCCTGTAATATTTCTGATTCCAGCTTGCTCATCATCGAAGATAGAATCGCTTGTATCTCTCCCTCAGCTGCTTCAAAAGATGAGATGTTTATGTTTGCTGCGTATCGTTTGCGTAACCATTTCACTATTTCAAAACCAAAGGCGGCACAAACTGCAGAACCCGTAATGCCTGTGTTATATAACCTGTATTGTCTATTTTCATTTGCCTGTATATATGTATACAGTTGATGAAGGGTTTGATTGGCAAGGTTATAAACAGCTCTATTATCAGGGTAGGCAATTAAAAACAAAAGCGTATCAGCATAGAGTTGAAAATCTTTTTTACTTTTTAGAATAGCATGTTGAATCGTATTCAGCAATTTTATTTTTTCTGCAGCATCCCGTCGCCCAAATTGTCTGCGGATATTAAATAACTGATGTATTAGTGATCCATTTTTTTTCATGTAAAACATATAACGACCGAAAAGGGTATTACCGGATGAAAGTTAGCTTATTTAATTTTTCTTCCTCTACCTGGCTCCCGGGGGGCATTTTTCTTTTAAATATGCAGTGTACATTTTCATTAAATGTGCAAAAGTTCCCTGTCCCTCATTGATGCTGTGTGTGCGGTTGGGGTAAGGCATGAACTGAAATAATTTTCCGTTCCTGATTAATTCATTGATCAGCACTTCTGCATTACTGTAATGCACATTATCATCACCCGTGCCATGTACATACAATAAATTCCCTTTTAAATTTTTGGCATAAGTAATGGGTGAGCCTTTAATAAAATCATCTTTATTCTCTTGCGGTATGCCCATATATCGTTCCTGGTAAATATTATCGTAAAACAATTGATTACCTACTGCTGCAATGGCAATACCAGTTTGAAACAGATCAGGATATTGAAATAACAAATGAAGTGTTGTTGATCCGCCTCCGCTCCAGCCCCATGCTGCTACTCTTGATGGATCAAGATATTTCCGTTGTTCCAGTAATTTTTTCATTCCCATTGCCTGGTCACGGATGTTGAGCCGGCCGATCTGTTTGTAAATACTTTTTCTCCATGCAGCACCTTTTAAGGTAGGTGTGCCACGGTTATTAAGCGAAACATAAAAATACCCCTGTGCATTAAAATCGCCATTGAACATAAAATTATTGCCGGCATAAAAATCATCTTCTACCGTTGTGGTTGCAGGTTCGCTGTACACATATAAAACAACAGGATATTTTTTGGTGCTGTCGTAATTCTTTGGTTTGCTTATCCATCCATCCATCGTTACACCATCTTCAGTTGTAATAGTAAAGAACTCGAGGTTGGGTCTCACAGCAGGTTTAATGGTTTTCAACAGATCATCACCTGCAACAGGTTGATGTGTTGGCAAACTGATCAATTGCGAAGCAGGCATTACCGTTCTGCTCGTGTAACCATGTACTCCAAATTTTCCATTGGGTGATAATTCATAACTGTTGGTACCACTGTATCCTTCTGGTGTAACACGAACGGCTTTGCTTTTGCCATCCATTTTTACTTTATAGAGATAACGCTGAATAGGATTATCAGGTGATGCAATAAAATACAATTCATTATTTGCTTCATCAACTGCATTGATGCTTGCAATATCGTAATTGCCAATAGTAAGCAGTATTTCTTTTCCATCTCTTGCTACTTTATAAATATGGCGCCAACCATCTTTTTCACTGACCCATAAAAATGCAGCACCATTATTGATAAAATCCCAACCCCGTGGATCATCATCATTCCAGCGGCTCTTAATATCGATCCATGCTTTATCTGTTTCAGTATAAAATAAAGAGGCCACTCCAGTTGATGCATTACAGAAATACAATTTGCTTTCGTTTTGTTTGCGGTTGAGTTGTTGAACAACCAGTTCATTGGAGCCACTCCATTCCATACGTGGCAGATAATTGTTTGATGGATCACCGGGAATATTCATCCACACCGTTTTCGCCGTTTCAATATTGATTACGCCTATCTTAACGGGTGATGGTGCTTCTCCCACTTTTGGATATTCAACAGGAATGACTTTTGAATAAATACTATCCGTTGTATTAAGCATATAATAATCACGGATCTGGTTGGCATCTACCTGCCAGTAAGCAATACTCTTGCTGTCGGCACTCCAGCGAAAACCATCACGGCAACCGAACTCTTCTTCATATACCCAATCAAAAGTTCCGTTGATCAGTTTCTTTGTATTGTTGGTAGAAGTTACTGCCGTTGATTTTCCTGTAGCAATATCTTCTACATAAATATTATTGGCATGTACATAAGCAACTTTTTTTCCATCGGGCGAAAGCTTGGCATATAACAAAGTTTGCTTTGGTTTATCTGCCCCAATCTTTTTTAATTTTCCACTTGCATTATCATACAACCAATAATCTCCTTTGGTGCTATAACGCCAAACACGTGTTGTATTTGTAAAAATGAGTACTTGCTTTTCATCCTCACTGATGCTGTAATCAGCTGGGTTAACTGATTTGTCTTCGGCTGAAGCAAATATTTTAGCCGGGACAATTATTTTTTGTTCCCCTGTTTTGAGGTTGGTTTTAACGATCGTATTCTGATCAATTTCATAGATACAGTTGCCGTCCTTTGCCCATTTGATCTTATCAGCCTTAAACTGAGCAAAGGATAAAACTCCAAGAACTAAAAAACAAAATCCAAAGAAGAGATGCTTCATAATGATGATTTAAGTTTCCGAAAATAATCAAAAGACTGATGCGATGATTTTTGTAATTTCACAATCATGAAACTATTAACAAATGCTCATTTGTTCTGGGATGCAGATTTAAAATTGATTGATCCGCAAATTCATAAACAGGTTATCATTGAAAGGGTGCTTGAAAGGGGTTCATGGATAGAAATAAAAGAACTGATAGCCTTTTACGAAAGAGAAGAAATTACGGCAGCTGCAAAGAATGCCCGATGGTTCAGCGATAAAACAATCCACTTCATCAGCGGATATTTCAATATACCTTTAGAACAGATGAGATGCTACAACGAAAAACAATTGAGCCCCATACATTATCTCTGATTTATTCGCTGCAGGAAAAAGATTATACCCAATCCTTCCTCCTTGTTGGTGGAACAGCTCTGGCATTGCAGCTGGGTCACCGCACCTCAACTGATATTGATTTTTTTACCAATGAACGGTTTGATGTACCCGATTTTCTTACTTCCCTTCAGCTTGATTATTCTGTTGAAATAAGGCAACAGATGAGGCATGCTTTATTAACAATGATTGATACTGTAAAAACTGATTTTGTTTTTCAACCTTCAGATATGATTGAGCAGCCATTCATTTCAGAACGGGTGAGGATGGCATCATTAAAAGAAATTGCGGCTATGAAAATAGGAGCAATCACAGCAAGAGGTAAAAAAAGAGATTTTATTGATTTGTATTGCCTGATGGATCATTTCACGTTAACTGAAATGCTGGATGCCTTTTTATTGAAATATAAAAATTCTACACCTGAGCTTGCTATCAGAAGTTTATTTTACTTTGAAGACGCCGAGATAGACCTGGAACCGAAATGTTTCTTTCCTTACAATTGGGAAAAAATAAAACAGAAAATAAAAACTGAAGCTTCAAAACTCTGAAATGCCCGAAAAAGAAAAACTCCGCATTGACAAATATCTCTGGTCCATCCGGCTTTTTAAAACCCGCAGCCAGGCCGGCGATGCTTGTGATAAAGGCAAAGTAAAATTCAATGGTGATAACTGTAAAGCCTCCCGGACTGTGCATGTTGGTGATGAATATGAAGTAAAGACTGAAGCAAAACGCTGGCGTATTAAAGTAACCGGGTTATTGGAAAAACGTGTACAATACGCTGAGGCCATCAAATACTACCTGGATATTACCCCTGCAGAAGAACTAGATCTTATTAAATCAGTTGCATCTTCCTTTCATACGGGTAAACGCCTGAGTAAAGTAGGAAGACCAACGAAAAGAAACCGTAGAGATTTGGAAGATTTTATGGATGAGTAACCTTTGAGTAACGAATCGTAAATGGCGAAAGGGGTTCGTACCTCTTACTTCTTTCTTCATACTTATCTTTGCCGCATGCACATTCATATTCTTTCAGTTGTTCCTGAGTTACTCGATAGCCCACTCAACCACAGTATCATGAAACGGGCAAAAGATAAAGGGCTGCTGACTGTTAGTGTTCATCATCTGCGTAAATGGGCGGTGAATGAATATGGGCAGGTAGATGATTACCAATACGGCGGTGGTGCAGGTATGGTAATGATGTGCGAACCATTGGAAAAAGCCATCAACGAATTGCAACAGGAAAAAAAGTTTGATGAAATTATTTTTCTTACACCTGATGGCGAACAACTCA
>JANMOR010000496.1:0-2752 GCA_031369435.1 Chitinophagaceae bacterium | reverse complement strand
GAATCAGGTTTGCAAAATGGTCTATATGCCCGATGTAAGCAAACGGGGAGTAGATGATGGTTATGCATTGCAGGATGATTTGACCGGTTTCTCAGATGGTTTTCCTGTGTTGATGATTGGCCAGGCATCATTAGATGATCTCAACAGCAAACTGGAAAAACAGTTGCCGATGAATCGCTTCCGGCCCAATATCGTTTTCACAGGCGGCAAGCCCTTTGAAGAAGATACCATGAAACATTTTCAAATCAATGGAATTGATTTTTATGCTGTAAATCCTTGTGACAGATGTGTGGTAACCACAACCGACCAGGAAACAGGTGTTACTGCAAAAGAACCATTAAAAACTTTAGCAACTTACAGAACAGGAAATAACAAAGTGTATTTCGGACAGAATATTTTATACAAGGAAGAAGGCATTATAAAAGTAGGAGATGAGTTGACGGTTGTACAAACCAAACCTGCTTTGCAGTTGAATGCATACTCATCTCTTTAAAAAAAAAGCATGCTGACAGATCAATATAATCGTGTACATAATTATTTACGCATCTCCTTAACAGATAACTGCAACCTCCGTTGTTTTTATTGCATGCCTGAAGAAGATTATGAGTTTACTACGTCATCGAAGCTGATGCAGGCTGATGAAATTGAATCGCTAGCAAAAACATTTGTTCAACTCGGTGTAAACAAAATTCGCTTAACAGGTGGTGAGCCATTGGTACGTAAAGATGCAGCCGATATTATTCTTCGCTTATCAAAATTGCCAGTTAAACTTACTCTCACAACCAACGGCACAAGACTGCATGAATTTGTTGATGTGTTGGAAGAAGCAGGAGTGCGTTCGCTCAATATAAGTCTCGATACGTTGCAGGCTGGAACTTTTCAACATCTTACAAGAAGAGATCAGTTTCAAAAAGTGTATGACAATATTCAACTACTCATCAACCGCAACTTTCATGTAAAAGTAAATGTGGTGGTAATGAAAGGGTTGAACGATGGCGAGATCAATGATTTTATTGCATGGACAAAGCATACACCGGTGCATGTTCGTTTCATTGAGTTTATGCCTTTCAGCGGTAACCAATGGACAAGCTATAAAGTATTTACCTGGCAACAGATTTTGCAGGTGGTTGAACAGGAATATTCATTTCTTCCATTAAAAAATGATGCGCATGATACAGCCAAAGGATATATCGTTCCCGGTCATGCAGGAACATTTTCTGTTATCAGCACCATGAGTGCACCTTTCTGCAGCAGTTGCAACCGCATGCGTTTAACAGCCGATGGTAAAATGAAAAACTGTTTGTTTGCTGAAAAAGAAATGGACTTATTAACAGCATTACGCAGAGGTGAAGATGTAACGAAACTCATCCAACAAAATATTGCATCCAAAGCAAAAGAGCTGGGGGGACAATTTACTGCCGACTTCGAACATGTCAATGCAGAATCAATTCATAACAGAAGTATGATTGGTATTGGAGGATGAGGGGAAGAAAGAGGTAAGATGTATGAAGTACAAAGCACACCCCGTCTGAACGATAAATCAAATCCATGATCACAGTAACAGAAGCAAAACATATTATTGCTAATAGCGTAACGGAATTAAAACCGGTTACTGTTTTATTATTGCAAGCAAGAGGAAAAATATTGGCTGAAGATGTATTTGCAACCATTGATATCCCTTCCTTTCCACAATCGGCAATGGATGGTTATGCATTTGCATTTGATGATCTTCAAAAAGAATTGGTGATTGATGGTGAAATGGCAGCAGGCAGTTCTTCAATGCTTGAATTAACAACTGGTAAAGCCATCCGCATTTTTACAGGTGCTCCTGTTCCTGCAGGTGCAGATACTGTTGTGATGCAGGAGAAAGTGAAAACAGAAAATGGAGTATTAATTATTGAAGATGAAAAACTGCAACGCAACAGCAATGTTCGTTCGATAGGTTCTGAAATAAAAGTAGGTGAGCTGGCTTTACCGAAAGGAAGTTTATTGACTGCAGCAGCCATTGGTTTCTTAGCGGGCATTGGCGTTACAGAAGTGTCGGCGATTCCTGATCCGGTGATCAGCATTATTCTTACGGGCAATGAATTACAGAAACCCGGCAAAGCTTTGTCGTATGGACATGTATATGAATCCAATTCATTTAGTTTAACAGCAGCATTGGAGTCAATGCATATTCCTGTTCATAAAATCCATAAAGTAGAAGATGATCCGGATACCTTAACTGCAACCTTACAAGAAGCATTAAATGAAAGTGATCTTGTGTTACTCACTGGTGGTGTAAGTGTAGGCGATTATGATTTTGTGCTTCGTGCTGCTAATGCATGTGGAGTTACACAACAGTTTCATAAAGTAAAACAACGACCGGGAAAACCATTGTTCTTTGGTACGAATGACGCTAAAGTCGTGTTTGGTTTGCCGGGTAATCCTTCTTCGGTACTTACTTGTTTTTATGAGTATGTTACAGAAGCGTTGGCCATTCAAACTAAACGTCCGTTGCAATTGAAGGCTGCGCAAACTACACTGGCAAAGGGTTGCATGAAACCACCGGGTCTTATTCATTTTCAGAAAGCCTATTATGATGGACAAACGGTGTTGCCATTAACAGCACAGGAATCGTATAAATTAAATTCGTTTGCAACTGCTAACTGCTTATTGCTATTGGATGGAGAGAAAGAAGAGTATCAAGCAAATGATCCTGTCACTATTCATCTTTTACCTGTTTAATTCATGGACTATATTTATCTATTTT
>JANMOR010000486.1:0-3211 GCA_031369435.1 Chitinophagaceae bacterium | reverse complement strand
ATCCCTGACCCAAGAGAACCATCTTGCCTCAACCCAAGCCTCGTCGGTGAATGAAGACCATGCCCCTATTCAGGAGGCATGGGTCCAGGCAGTTGAAGGCGAACGCAAACTCTTTGCAGAAGATGACTTAACTGGCAGGCATTTACAAAAATTAGAGTTTGCCATTCTGGAAAAGTACATTTAAAAAGTTTGGCTTATTTTCGCCTAAACTTACACTTATGGATTTACATCTTGAATTTGAGCAGGCAGTTGAAGACAGCAAAACGCTCAGTGAAAAACCCAGCAATGATACTTTACTCCAGCTATACTCTTTATACAAACAGGGAACTGATGGCGATGTAAATATTGATCCCCCTTCCAATCCATTTGATTTTGTTGCCAAAGCAAAATATGAAGCATGGGTTGCATTGAAAGGCAAACCAAAAGATGCAGCCATCAAAGAATATATTGACCTTGTTGGTAAATTGAAAAATTAAGATCGCAACAATACCTGTTGATACATTTCAACAATTTCTTTCCCGATTGTTTCATAATTAAATTGTGCTGCAGCTGCTGCACTGATTTGCTGTTGATTAAACCGTTCTGGTTGTTGTAGAAATAAAGCCATTGCATTTGCCAACTGCTCTATGTTTTCACTTTCAACCAGCATTCCATTGTGTTCATTGATGAGTTCTGCAATTCCTCCTACATCAGATGAAATAACCGGCAACCCGCAGCACAGCGCTTCATTCACCACACAGGGCAGGTTTTCATATTTGCTGAAATGCACCAATGCATCAGCCTGCTGCATTTCCTTGGCAACTTCTGTATAAGCCAATATCCCCTTCCATACCACTTGTTGATTGAGGCCCAGTTTCTCAGTAAGATTTTTTTGTTCAGTTGAAGCAGGTCCGATAAATATCATTTGCCAGTTCCTGGTTGTTTCATTCAAACGAACCAACCCTTTCAAAATTCCTTCAACGTTTTTGAAAGGCACCATCATCGATACATGAACAAATTTTCTTACAGGGTTGTTCACAGGCTTTGGAAAAAAGAACCCGGTATTGACAGCATTCCTGATGATATATTTCTTCTTTATTACAAATAAGTTATCAATTACCTTCTCCATGCAATCTGATACAGATACAAGAGCTTCCGCTTCAGAAAATGTTTTACGGGTGATATAGCGGTTTTGAAATCCACGTTCAAAATAATTATCATGGCTGTGTTTAAAATAAACAGTAGCATGTTCAGTTACAACAAATGGAATTTCAAACCTTTTTTTCAACCAAATGGCTCCTGCTCCAATTTTTACAGGTACGTGTACATGTACAAGATCAGGCCGGCCATTTTCACGGATATATGTTTTTAAGGCAGCATACAATGTTGCATAATAGCGAACATTGAAAACAAGTGAGCCTGCTTTTTTTAATCCCGTATGCTGAACAGGTACATAATAAATTTTAGTCCTGATATTTTTTTCTTCTTTCTCTTCTGTTCTGCTTTTTTCATTTTGCAGTAAAGCCAGGTTCTGAACAATATGTATAATATCAACTTGTTGTTGGGTGGCCAATGACCTGGCATGACGTTCTACAAAATCACCATCAAAGGGATCAGTTGAATGGGGATACCAACTGCAAAGCCACAATACTTTCATTGACCTGCATTTTTTTGTGAAGATAATTTCTCAGAAATGAGTTTAACCATCAACAGCGCATCCGTTTTTCGAAAAAGTAAAAAATCGGAGAATCTTGTTTTATACTCACGGGTATGAATCATCAGCATATAACTCATATAGCAGATGTAACCAATACTGCTTACAAGTGCCGCTCCTTTAATACCATACAATGGAATCACCAGTATATCTCCAACGATAATAACAGCGAGTGCAATTACATTGCCCCGAAAATTAATATTAAGTTCCCGTGTACCGCTGTAATAGGCCGCCAGCAAGTGAATTACTGAATAGGAAAGAATAGCTGGTATGAGTAATAAAAAAGACCAGAACATATTATTGAAAGACGGACCAAATACAAAGGGGAATAACCAATACCCGGTTGCTGCCAGCATTAAACATGTAAGAGTATAAAAAAAGATCATGCCACGTGAAAGCAACTGCATCTTTATGTTCATCTCTTCCCTCCTGCCCGATGCCGTCATTGGAAAAACCACTGCAGCAAGTATGGATGGAATGATAAAATACAGTTGAGCCAGTTTGCATGCCTGGATATAATTTCCGAGGTCAGCATCGGTGCAATATTTATTTACAAACCAATAATCGATCCTGTACATCAGAAAGGTCATGGAATTGGTAACAACAGCTATTAAAGCAAATTTAAAAAATGGTTTCACAATTTCTTTTGGCAACCACTTCATGTCGTTCTTTTTAAAATAACGGATGAGAAATGAAATGGCCAGCAATGTTCCCTGAATCAGGAAACCAAGAAAATAAATTTTCAGATAAAATTCATCGCTGATGATGTTGCTGAGTATTTGATTGTTAGGTACCAGTACAACCAGGCAAATATTCACTGCCACCAGTAACAGGTTGGGCAATACAAAATCTAATTTTGCATAAAACAAGGCAATAAAAAAAGTAATGAGCAGGTTACCGCTTAAAAAAACAACAGCAGAAAATTGAAAATGATCTTTCAGCAATTCAACAGCATAGCTATTGCTGAAATAACGAATAATGAAATACACAGGTATCATAACTATAACTGCCCAGCTAAGTGAAAGCAAGGCTAATTGTGTTTCGTTGAGTTTTTTCTGAGAAAGATAATAACCCATGGGGGCTTCAATACAAACGCTGATGAGGATCAATGCAAAAGCAAACAGGTTGATGATATAATAGACCTGTCCGCTTCCCATCGATTGATAATGCCTTGCTACCAGTATGTTCAACAGCATAACCGATAAGAAATAGAACCCACGCCACAAAATACTTTTGGATAATGCCGTTGCAAGTTTCATTTGTTGGGGATAGTAATTTCAAATATAAAGTGAATAAGCTATACAAAAAATAATAAATGCCGCCACTGCAACTGCAGGCATTCCTGTACATCAATGTTTTCATTAGATTTACAGATATTTTATTTTATGCCAGCAACAGGTAATATCATTAACCGCAAAGCAAAAGAAAACAGGGAAACGGGGTTGAATGTAAACAGCAACCAGAGTGGTGGACGTTTTTTTGAAAAAGATGGCCGTCCGAATGTTCGCTTCAGAGGTG
>JANMOR010000471.1:0-3734 GCA_031369435.1 Chitinophagaceae bacterium | reverse complement strand
CAGATCTTCACCACTTCTTCACCAACACCTGTTGCAGAAGCTGCACCCACTTCATTATCTACAAATAAACCAGCACCAATAATAGGAGAGTCGCCAACACGTCCATGCATTTTAAATGCCATTCCACTTGTTGTGCAGGCTCCACTTACATTTCCTTTTGCATCTAACGCAACCATACCTATCGTATCATGATTTAATAAAGCTACCGGCCATGGATAAGGTTCCGGTTCATTATTCTTTTTTTCCAACAAATTGGGAATGATCATAGGATCATACTTCGAGGTCTTTAACCATTCTCTCCATATTTTTTCACTTTCAGGTGTTAACAGGTTTTCTTTTTTAAAACCTTTGCTTAATGCAAACTGCAAAGCACCTGCACCAACCAATTGTACATGCGGTGTTTGTTCCATTACTAATCTTGCAACCTGGATGGGATGCATGATATGCTCCATCGCCATTACTGCTCCACAGTTTCCTTTTTCATTCATGATACATGCATCTAACGTAACTTTTCCATCACGGTCGGGAAGTCCACCATAACCCACACTTACATCAGTTGGGTCAGCTTCCGGAATCATAACACCGGCTTCAACTGCATCCAATGCTGTACCTCCTTTACTCAGGATGGCCCATGCAGCTTTATTGGCTTTGAGGTTGGGAGCCCAGGTTGAAATAACAATCGGCCCCTTACTTTGAGTTATTCTTCCCTTAAAACTGCTTGTTGAAATAAAAGCAGATGTAAGACCTGTAAGCTGAATAAATTTTCTTCTGTTAAGCATATGCTACCTGTTCATGAATGGTGAATGTAAGATGATTTTGAAATTTTTCAATAGCTGTATTAAACCTTGAAAACAAGTCATGGTCTGTATAGTATATCCGAACAATTAAAAACAAATAAACCATGAAGAAAATAATTATTTTATCAGTAGTAGCAATTGCAGCTTTTATGCTGAGTGTAAATGATGCATCTGCACAGGTGCGCAGAAAAATGGATCGTATTGAAAATAAATACGATCGTCGTGAAGATGTGCGTGACCGCAGAGAAGATGTAAGAGACCGGAGAGAAGACATTCGTGATCGCAGAGAAGATGTACGTGACCGTCAAACATATACCGGCCCTAAGGATCGTATAGAAGATATCCGTGACCGTCGTGAAGATGTGCGTGACCGCAGAGAAGATGTAAGAGACAGGAAAGAAGATGTAAGAGATCGTAAAGAAGACCGCCGGGATCGCAGCCGTGGCCGTTTCTAACTAATCAGCCCCTATGATGGAGCACTCCCTATATTAAGGTGATACTTTTAAAGTGTCACCTTTTATTATTTAATGAATCCTGTCGCCTCTTATTTCCATCCGGTTCATTAAGTCTTTTTCAAACTCCAGCCATTCTTTCCATCGTTTACGCACTTTTGTTTTGGGCAGGTAATGTTCAGCCATTGTAATAAATAATGTATAATGACCAGCTTCACTTTCCATGAACTTGCGATAAAATTTTTTAAGATACGCATCATTCAATCCTTCACTTAAACGTTTGAAACGTTCACAGCTTCTTGCTTCAATCAGAGCCATAGTTAACATCTCATCTAAAAAACGATCATCCACATGACCGCCTTTCTTTTGAAAAGCAAGTAATTCATTTACATAAACATCTTTCCGTTGCCGGCCCAGCTTTAAACCTCTTTTGTGCAACTCATTTAAAACAGAACGGAAATGTCCCCATTCTTCTGTAACAATCGGGGCCAGTTCAGTAATGAGTTTTTCATGCTGACTGTAACGCAGAATGAGTGAAATACAGGTAGTGGCAGCTTTCTGTTCACAATAAGCATGATCGGTTAAAATTTCTTCAAGTGAAATGGCGGTGAGGTCAACCCATCTTGGATCTGTTGGTAACTGAAGACCCAGAATATTTTTTACATCGATTGTTTCCTGCTGCATGCTGCAAAAATACCATTGGGTTGCGAACGATGAGAATATTTTACAATGAAGATGAAAAAAGCCCTCTTTAAAAAGAGAGCCGGGAAATTTAAACTAAAAAAATCAACGAGACATTTAAGATAGGTTAACAACGGCCATACTCAGGAAGATGTTTTGTTAGCAGGTGTTGTGGTTAGCTGATTATGACAACACAAAATGAAGAAAGTTTCAGGTAACAAACAATACTACAATGAGGTATCACCACATTCGGGTATGTTAAATGATGAACAAAAGCAGGTTCTGTTGTGTGGAAGATGCTTTTTGTTTAATTTCCGACTTTATTACTTCACTATGCGATTGATACCCTGCCTCATTTCATCAGCTATTACCATTGGTCTTGTTTATGTATTGAACACAAGAATAGGACCTGCTCCGGCATTTGGTCAGTTTTTAAGTCCGCAGCATGGTTTCTGGCAAAATGCCGAAGCTGCTGATCATGATTTTAATGAAGAGATCAGTATTCCTTCTTTAAAAGGAAATGCCAGTGTTTATCTCGATGAGCGACTGGTGCCGCATATTACAGCAGATAATGATGCCGATGCTTATTTTATTCAAGGTTATCTCCATGCAAAATTCAGGTTATGGCAAATGGAATTTTCTACACATGCGGCAGCAGGAAGAGTCAGTGAAATTATTGGAGATAGAGCCGTGAATTTTGACCGTGAGCAACGACGAATAGGAATGGTTTATGCCGCAGAAATTATGTTGAAAGAAATGGAGGCGAATGAATTTACCAAACTTTCAACTGAACAATATACAGCAGGCATCAATGCTTATATTGAATCATTAAGTGAAAGCGAATTACCGATAGAGTATAAAATTTTAGGCTACAAACCGGAGAAGTGGAGCAATCTTAAAACGGCTTTGTTCATTAAACAAATGACCAAAACGCTTGCTTATTCTGTTGATGATCTTCCTTTAACTGCATTAAAAAAAGTTTTCAATGATGAACAGATGCAGATCCTATTTCCTCAATTGCAGGATTCAGCATCACCAATTGTTCCAAAAGGAACTGTTTTTGATAAAGCAACATTTACACCTATTGCACCGGCGAAAGCAGATTCAGTTTATCTCCATAAAAAAGATTCAGCTTTGAAGATGGCATTTCTTGAACAACCATCAAAAGACAATGGCAGTAACAACTGGGCAGTGAGTGGTGCAAAAACAAAAAGCGGAGCACCCATACTTTGTAATGATCCGCATTTGGATTTAACACTGCCAGCTATCTGGTACGAAATACAGATCACTACCAATACCATGAATGTATATGGTGTTTCGTTTCCGGGAATTCCCGGTGTTGTGATTGGCTTCAACGACAGTATTGCATTTGGATTTACCAATGCAGGCAGAGATGTGCGTGACTTTTATGAAATAGAATTTAAAGATGCCGGTAAGAAACAATATTTATTCAACAAAGAATGGAAAGAAGCAGCACAACGGGTTGAAGAAATAAAGATCAAAGGAAAGCCCAGCTTGTTTGATACAGTTGCTTATACCGTATTCGGCCCTGTTACTTATGATGAAAGTTTTTCTACTCCGCTCACCAATGGTAAAGCAATTGCCTGCCGTTGGGTTGCACATGATCCCAGCAATGAATTGCTGATGTGGCATTACCTTGATCGTGCAAAAAATTATGAAGATTATTATAACGCACTTCAATACTTTACGGTGCCTGCACAGAATATGATCTTTGCAAGCAAGCGTGGTGATATTGCTATCTGGCAAAAAGGTGTGTTCCCTGCACGTTGGAACAGGCAGGGAA
>JANMOR010000458.1:0-4137 GCA_031369435.1 Chitinophagaceae bacterium | reverse complement strand
TCGTCGTGATTTTTTTGAAAGGCCAACCGTTCTGCAAAAACGTTTTGAAATGCATGTAACCACATTAAAAGAAGGATTACGCAGTCATGATCCACATACACATCGTGCAGAAGAAATTATATTGATCATTGATGGTGAAACTGAAATGCAGGCCGGCAATGCTATTGTAAAAACAGCTGCAGGTGGATTTTATTACCTGGGCAGTAATGTATTGCACGGCATCAAAAACATTGGCACAAAATCCAGTACTTATTTCGCCATTCAATTTGAATAACAACATGAAATACTCAGTATCTCTATTAATTATTTTTCTGTTTGGTGCATACACCGTAAACGCACAGGTAAAGTTGCCACAGATCTTACGGGATAGTATGATTCTGCAAAGAGATGTACCGGTAAACATCTGGGGATGGAGTGCAGTGAATGAAAAAGTAAGTGTAAAGTTTAATGGAAAAACATATAAAACAAAAGGTAATGCTGATGGTAAATGGATTGTAAAACTACCTGCAACCAAAGCAGGCGGGCCTTATACCATTGATATAACTGCAAGTAATAAAATCAGCCTCAAAGAAATTCTGTTTGGCGATGTTTGGTTTTGCAGCGGTCAATCAAATATGGTACATCAACTCAATATTCATGATGTAACCTATGCAAAAGAAATTGCTGAAGCGAACGATCCGCAGATCCGTCAATTCTGGGTTCCAACACTCACCAGCTTGCAAGGCCCACAACAAAATTTACCAAATAGTTACTGGAAAGCAGCAGTAGGTGAAGATGTGCGACCATTCTCTGCTGTTGCTTACTTTTTTGCAAAGCACTTGTATAAAAAATATAAAATTCCCATTGGTATTATCAATGCAAGCGTTGGCGGCACACCCATAGAAGCATGGACAAGTGAAGAAGGATTAAAAGATTTTACAGCATTGCAAACTACGATCATAAAAAATAAAGACACTGCTTACATCAACGGTTTAAATCGCAGACCATCAAATACACCACGCATTACTCCACCAGTTGATGCAGGTTTAAGCGGAACAATAAAATGGTTTGATGTAAACTATGTTACGAAAGGTTGGCGTTCAATCAACATTCCCGGTTATTGGGAAGACCAGGGTTTGAAAGATCTAAATGGAGTTATTTGGTATAGAAAAGAAATAGATATTCCTGCATCGATGGTTGGTAAATCTTCAAAAGTTTTTTTAGGTCGCATTGTTGATGCAGATGAATTATACATCAATGGTGTTCGAGTTGGTAACACAACTTATCAATACCCGCAGCGCAGATATACTGTATCTCCAAATGTTTTAAAAACAGGGAAAAACATTTTTGTGATTCGTGTTACAAATACAAATGGCAAAGGAGGTTTTGTAACAGATAAACCATACTGCATTTTTTCAGAAACAGATACGGTGGATCTGAAAGGAACATGGCAATATAAAGTTGGTCTTGTAAACAGGCCATTTGCTGGTGGAGGTTTTGGTGGCGGTATCAATGCACAAAATCAACCGGCTGCTTTATACAATGCGATGGTAGCTCCCGAAATAAATTATACCATTAAAGGATTTTGCTGGTACCAGGGTGAAAGCAATGCAGGCAAGCCACAGGAATACGGTGCATTGTTAAAAGCATTAATGAACGACTGGAGAAATAAATGGAAACAAGGCCCACTCCCATTTTTATACGTTCAACTTCCGGGTTTTATGGATTATAATTATCTGCCTTCAGAAAGTGGTTGGGCTGTTTTACGTCAGCAACAATTAAATGCACTTGCTGTACCAAACACTGCTATGGCAGTTGCGATTGATCTTGGTGAATGGAATGATATTCATCCGGATAATAAAAAAGATGTGGGTATTCGTTTGGCATTGGCAGCAAGAAAACTTGCTTACAAAGAGGAATTGGTTTATTCCGGTCCGCTTTATCAATCTGCAAAAATTGATGGAGGTAAAATCATTCTTTCATTTCAACATACGGGCAGCGGTTTAATTACAAACGACGGAGAAGAACTGAGTGAGTTTGCTATTGCCGGTGCCGATAAAAAATTCGTATGGGCCAAAGCAAAAATTGAAGGCGATAAAGTTGTAGTGTGGAGCGATGAAGTAAAAGAGCCTATTTATGTACGATATGCATGGGCCGACAACCCTGTGAATCCAAATTTGTATAACAAAGAAATGCTACCTGCATCACCATTTGAAGCTAAACTCAACCAATAATGCGAAACTTATTTTTTCTTTTGTTTCTCTTCGTTGTTTCATCTGTGCAGGCACAGTTTGGAAACCCTGCCTGGCGTGGGAAAAAATGTGCAGTGGTGCTTACATACGATGATGCCATCAATCAACATTTAGACAATGCTCTACCCGTGCTTGATTCGTTGGGATTGAAAGCAACGTTTTACGTTACTGCCTTTTCACAATCAGTTCAAACAAGATTAAACGATTGGAAGAATCTTTCAGTAAAAGGTCATGAACTCGGTAATCACACCTTGTATCATCCCTGTATCGGCAACATGCCAGGTCGTGAATGGGTGAGCAAAGAAAACGATATGAACAACTACACTGTTCAGCGAATGGAAAATGAAATTCGTATGACCAACTTGTTTCTGCAATCACTGGATGGAAAGACAAAACGCACTTTTGCATTTACATGTGGCGATATGAAAATTGCTGATTCTTCTTTCATCAACGGTATGAAAAAAGATTTTGTTGCTGCAAGAGCTGTTCGTAATGAAATGCATAAGATCAATGAAGTGGATCTGTACAATGTAGATTGTTATATGGTGAACAATCACAGTTTTGAAGCCATGAAAGCATGGGTTGACAAAGCCATTCAAACAAATTCACTGCTGGTAATCTTATTTCATGGTGTGGGTGGTGGTAATGGCCTGGATGTTTCTATAACTGCACACCGTCAAATCCTCAACTACATCATACAAAATGAAAAAGATATTTATGTGGCCCCAATGGTGGAAGTAGCAGAACATATCAGCGAATGGCAAACAAGAGATCAGCAAGCAAAAGCACAGCAAAAAGCAACACAAGACGATTATCAATATATGATGAAGCAGTTGGGCATAACAACACTTCGTCCGGGTGCAAATGGCAATGATCCCAAAGCAGCCAATGCAGCAAACTATGATGAAGCAAAAGCAAATCCTTATCCAACACTACCCAATCCGCTTATATTTAAGAATGGCAAAAAAGTAGCAACAGCTAAAGACTGGTGGAAACGAAGAAAAGAAATTGCTGAAGACTTCGATCGTGAAGTATATGGAAGAACGCCAGCAAATACGCCAAAAGTAAATTGGGAAATCATTCAATCAACCGATACAATTTTTGAAGGCATTGCTGCGGTTCAACAAAAACTCATTGGTCATGTTGACAATACAGGTTATACTTCCATCAATGTTGATATTCAACTCACATTGGTGTTGCCAAAAACAACAACAAAGAAAGCACCGGTGGTCATCGAGTTCAGTTGGTTCTTTCCACGCCGGCCAAATGACACAACAAGAATTGTTACTCCTTCCTGGCAGACCGATTGCTTGAAAAGAGGCTGGGGCTTTGCATTACTCAATCCAACAACAATACAGGCCGACAATGGCGCAGGTCTTACACAAGGAATAATTGGATTAGTAAATAAAGGCAATCGTCGTAAGCCCGATGATTGGGGTTCATTAAAAGCATGGGCATGGGGTGCAGGCCGTGTACTGGATTATTTTGAAACAAGAAAAGAAATTGATGCAACAAAAGTTGCCATTGCAGGTCACTCACGGTATGGCAAAGCCGCATTAGTAACCATGGCCTATGATGAAAGATTTGCTGCCGGGTTTATTAGTTCATCGGGCGAAGGTGGCGCCAGTTTGTATCGCCGCAATTATGGTGAGATCATAGAAAATGTTGCAGGCAGCAATGAATATCACTGGATGGCGGGCAATTTTATAAAATATGCAGGGCCACTTACATGGAATGATTTACCTGTTGATGCACATGAGCTGATTGCAATGTGTGCACCACGACCTGTTTTCATCAGCAGTGGTGATAAAGGTGATCATTGGTGCGATCCAAAAGGAATGTTTATGGCTGCAGTTGCCGCAGGTCCAATGTATTCATTGCTTGGCAAAAAAGATCTGGGTACAAC
>JANMOR010000447.1:0-3168 GCA_031369435.1 Chitinophagaceae bacterium | reverse complement strand
ATAAACGAATATTGTTTACTTTTTACTGCGAAAGCAATGATTATTACGTGGCAGGGAAAATAGTTTCTAGAGAGGTTGATTATACTTTAAGCTTTGAACAACAAGTAGATCTTTTTAATGTTGAATCTGACATTAATGAACTTTTGATAATTTCTAATGCCTTTGATTAATGCTTGAATCCCCAGGGTCTCCTGTGGAAGACCCCATTGCGACACAATTAATAATGAACTTATGACTACATTAATTGATATTGAATTAAATGTTCTTAGTGAATATCCTGAGTGGGAAAATACCAATAAAGGAAATTGGACAATTTGCTCATATCTCAATCAGTTTTATGATACAAATGCTGCTTTAGCATTTACTAAGTTTTTCTTTCCAACATTTATTGAAAAGAAAGGATGTGTAATAATGGATTTTCGGTATGATGAAACGACATTTAATCAATGGTATGATAAATTTAATGGCGATATTTCTTTAGTTGAAAGATTTTGCAACTTATATGAAGTTGCAGATCACTTCCATATTAATCAAGTCAGTACGGCACGACAAGAACCTCAAATTGAGGCATTAACCAATGTATTAATAAAAGCTTGGAAAATTAATTGTAATCTTTTATTCCCGGATAGAGAAATGATAGTAGAGCGGTTTACAGAATATGGAGAAACGTATATTACCATGTATAGCAAAAGCCCCAATTAAGGGGCTTTTTATTATATGAATTCATTCAGTTCAATTTACAAATCATTAATCACTTTATACTTTGGCACTAATGATTTCATCACCAGCCATGCAATTAAATAAGCAACCGCACAAATGGCAAACATAATTGTGTAAGAGGTATTCATTTCGGCTGCAACCAATGGCTTTTGCAACTGTAATAATTTATCAAACATGCCGGCATCTATTGTCTGCAGTTGCTCTGCAACTTCTTTTGGCAAACTTTTTAATTCAGTTTTACTCAATTCAATTATTTCTCCTTTAATATTTACAAGTTTGAGAGATTGAATCTGTGAAAGATAATCACCCAAACCTGCTGTCTTTGCTTCCACCCAGGACTTAGCAATGCCTGCATATTTATAGGAATCAAAAAGCCAGCCTCCGAGTTTTGACATTACTACACCACCAATGCCTCCAGCCATACCACCAATACCCACTACTGAGCCAATTGCTTTTTTAGGAAACATATCTGATACGGTTGTAAAAATATTGGCACTCCATGCCTGGTGTGCTGATGCCCCAATACCAATGAGGATAACCGGTACCCAATAACTGATATAACCAAGTGGCTGTGCTAATAAAACAACCAAAGGAATAAATGCAATCACAAGCATGGCTTTCATCCTGCCATCATATGCAGCATAACCCTTCCTGATAAAATACATCGGGAACCAGCCACCGCTAATACTACCAATCATCGCAATGGTGTATAAAGTAGCAAGGGGAAGCATCACGGCTTTATCTACGATACCATATTGCACTTTTAAAAATGCCGGCAACCAGAAAAGAAAAAACCACCACACTCCATCGGTCATAAATTTTCCAAACGCAAATGCCCATGTTTGTTTATAACCTAATAATTTTACCCAGGATACTTTTTTTTCTGCTTCAGCAGTTTCAACCGTCATTTCTTCCTCACCTGATTTGATATAGGCCAATTCAGCAGCAGACAACCTTTTTTGCTTTTCAGGTTTTTCATAATAAATCAACCAAAAAATTAACCACACAAACCCTATTAAACCCATGATAATAAAAGCCCATTCCCAACCCCAGTTTTTCTGAATCCAGGGAACAGTAAGCGGGGCAAGGATGGCTCCTATATTTGAACCCGAATTAAAAATTCCCGTTGAAAAGGATCGTTCTTTTTTAGGAAAATATTCGGCCGTTGCTTTAATAGCTGCGGGAAAATTTCCTGCTTCACCAAAGGCAAGTATTGCCCTTGAAAACATAAAACCAAGAACAGAAATGGAAAAACCTGCAATCCCAAACCAACCTAACACAACTGAAATACTTTCACCAATTGGAATTGCAACAGAATGAATAATTGCAGCCAGCGACCAGATAATAATTGCCCATGCATATCCTTTTTTCGTTCCAAGTCTGTCAATGATGCGGCCGGCAAATAACATAGACAATGCATATCCAAACTGAAATACGGCTGTAATATTTGCATAATCTGAATTGGTCCAGTTGAACATATCCGGACCGGATAAATAAGGCTGCAATAAACTCAACACCTGCCGGTCGAGATAGTTAACAGTAGTTGCAAAAAAAAGCAGGCCGCAAATGGTCCACCTGTATTTTCCTATGGCATTGTTCATGTTAATCGTTTGGCCCCACCGTTAAGAGTTGAAAGAAATTCCTGAAGGATGGAGTTGTTATTTTTTAATCGATTGAATTAACTCAAGTACATTTTTTGTTTCTGTTTCCATCGTGGTATAATCGTTTGCTTCCATCAGTTTTTTACTGATGAGCTTACTGCCCATACCAACTGCACATACACCCGCTTTAAACCAACCTTCAATATTTTCTCTTGTTGTATCCACTCCGCCGGTTGGCATAAACAACAACTTAGGGAAAATTTCTTTAATGGAGCTGAGAAATTCAGGACCCAGCATATTTCCGGGGAAGAGTTTAATGAAATGTACGCCGGCCGTTTCTGCAGCAATAATTTCTGTTGGCGTCATACAACCGGGTGCATACAATACATCCTGGCTCTTTGCATACTTGGCAACTTTTTTTACAAAACCGGGGCTTACTAAAAAATCGGCCCCTGCTGCCATGTACTCTTCTGCCTGTTTTAAGTTTTTAATAGTTCCTACACCCAGCAATAAATCTTTCATCTCTTCATTTCTTACTTCCACCATTTTTTTGAAGTTGTTGAGTGCTGCTTCACCACGGTTGGTGTATTCCACTGCCTTGATGCCTGCTTTGTAAATCGATCTTAATATGTCAACACTTACTGCTTCATCAGCATTGAAATATAAAGGAAGAATTCCCTGTTGAACGATTGTGTCTGTTGCTTGTTTTGATTTGCTCATAATTTAATAGAAACGCTGATTACGCTGATTACAGCGGATAAGCGCAGATTTTTAATTAAAAAATTAGATAACAAGATTGACTGGGATTTGCCTCTTAATCATTTCAGCCAAAATCAGTTTCAATCTG
>JANMOR010000387.1:0-2726 GCA_031369435.1 Chitinophagaceae bacterium | reverse complement strand
CGATAAAAGAGAATTTGGCCGTGCCAAATTGCAAAAGAAAGAAACGGATGTTTTATTAAAGGATGTAGCAGAAGTTTCGCAGGTATGGATGAGTCATGGCGATTCCATTCTTACATTACCGGAAGGTTTTGAAGTGATGGCTGTTACAGATTCAATTCCTGTAGCTGCCTTTAGAGCAAAAGGAATGTTTGATCATCCCCTGTACGGTTTACAATTTCATCCGGAAGTGTACCATTCAACTGAAGGCAAAAAGATTTTAAAAAACTTTTTAATTGATATCTGCGGCTGTAAAGCCAACTGGACACCTGCTTCGTTTGTGCAGGAAACAGTTGCAGCATTAGCAAAACAAATCGGCAACAGAAAAGTGATCATGGCATTGAGCGGTGGAGTTGACTCAACCGTTGCTGCTACCTTGATCCATAAAGCTATCGGTACAAACCTGTTTGGAATTTTTGTTGATAACGGCGTGTTACGGAAAGATGAATTTCAACAGGTACTGGATACCTATGCAACCATCGGGTTAAATGTTAAAGGTGTTGATGCACGTGAACATTTTTATACCAAGCTTGCAGGTAAAAGTAATCCGGAAGAAAAACGAAAAATTATTGGCGGCACTTTCATTGAAGTGTTCGATCGTGAAGCTCATACCATTGAAGGTGTTGAACTACTTGGACAGGGAACCATTTATCCCGATGTAATTGAAAGTATTTCGGTACATGGCCCGTCTGTTACCATTAAATCGCATCACAACGTTGGCGGATTACCAGATACGATGAAATTAGAACTGGTAGAACCACTCCGTTATTTGTTTAAAGATGAAGTGCGTAAAGTGGGTGCAGAGCTTGGTATTCCTGCAGATTTGTTGAATCGTCATCCTTTTCCGGGCCCGGGTTTAGCGATTCGTATTTTAGGTGCGATTACAGAAGAAAAAGTTGATCTATTGCAACGGGCCGATGCTATCTTCATCAATGGATTAAAAGAACATGGTCTTTATGATAAAGTGTGGCAGGCAGGTGCAATTCTCTTGCCTGTGCAAAGTGTAGGTGTAATGGGCGATGAACGTACGTATGAATTTACACTAGCGCTAAGGGCTGTTACTTCGGTTGATGGTATGACGGCCGACTGGGCACATCTCCCCTACGAATTTCTGGCACATATTTCGAATGAGATCATTAACAAAGTGCGGGGAATCAACCGTGTGGTGTACGACATCAGCAGCAAACCTCCTGCAACCATTGAATGGGAATAATCATCTCTTAAGTTCATCATGAAAAAACATTTTTTTCTTTTCATTTTATCATTGAACTGCCTGTTTTCATTTGCACAGCGAAATGATTCGGCTAAAGTTTACAGGGTAGGTATTTTTGCCAACCTGTATCTTGATTCGTCTTTTATTGGAACGAATTACAAGTTCACCAATCAAATGCCCAAACATATTTTACCCGGTTTGGATTTTGTACAAGGTGCATTGATGGCAGTTGATTCATTGAAAACAGATTCAAATCTTGAAGTTAAAATTTATGACCTGCGTTCGGCCGATCAGAATCTGAATACACTCTGGGCCAATAACAGTTTTGATTCACTGGATCTGATGATTGCTGCGGTAAGCGGAAATGAATACCGGCTGATGGCTGATATTGCGATGCAAAAAAGAATTCCGTTTGTTTCAGCCACACTTCCCAATGATGGAGGCGTTACCAACAATACTTATACTGTAATTGTAAATTCTACATTGCCTGTTCATTGCGAGGCGATCTATAATTTTATTATGCGGAACAATCCAACTGCTAATATTTTATATGTGCGTAAAAAAGGAATACAGGAAGACAGGCTCCAATCATACTTTAACACTTATAATAAAGGAACAAACGGCAGCCAGGTATTGAAATGGAAAAACATAACACTCACCGATTCTTTTACCGTTGCTGATATACGTTCAAGCCTTGATAGTGAAAGAGTCAACCTGGTGATTTGCGGATCACTGGATGAAAACTTTGGAATGCGGCTGGCGACTACGGCCAACAGCCTCAGCAAAAAATATGCGTTTGAATTATTCGGCATGCCTACATGGGATGCTTTGAAAGACCTTGCAAAGCCCGAGTTTAATGAGTTAACTATTTTTTACAGCACAACTTTTTTTAATACCGGAACAGTTAAGTGGACAAACTTCACCAAAACATTTACTGATTTTACTTATGGTCGTCCTTCTGATCTTGCTTACAGGGGATATGAATTAAGCTGGCATTTTATTGGTTTGCTGTTGAAGTATGATGATGCAGTAATGCAGAATTTAAACGATCATTCCTTTCGTTCTTTTACGGAGTTTAATTTTAAACCCAACTTCAACACTACCTCTGGAAAGCCTGATTATTATGAGAACAAACGCATCTATATTCTCAAACGCAGCAGCGGACTTATTTCCAGGATGAATTAATTTAATTCAACTTCGCTTGTAATAACACCTTCAGCCCCGCCTTCAGCGGGAGTTAATAATCAATAAAACATTTTTCCTTTTACTTTGTTTGTTATTACATGTCCCATCAAAAAAAACATCTTCCAAAAAAAGTATGTTTGATTTGTAATCGTCCTTTCAGTTGGCGAAAGAAATGGGAAAAAGTATGGGATGAAGTAAAGTATTGCAGTGATCGTTGCCGTACTGCCAAATTTAAAAAAGAAACGCATTAAATAAAAGACCGGTTGCTCTCACAACCGGTCTGCCTTTTTTA
>JANMOR010000365.1:0-16806 GCA_031369435.1 Chitinophagaceae bacterium | reverse complement strand
CAGTGTAAATAATGTGTATTAGTCCTGTGTCAATTGGCACAGGACTCCTTTATTTTTGAAGTTTAAACAATTTAAAATGGAACAGCCCGAATTCTCCACACAAAACAGTTTACAGTTGATAGAAAGTATGATCAACAAAGCACAGAACCGTTTTAACGAAAACGGTCATTTGTATTTGTTATGGGGCTGGGTTATTTTTTTCTGCAGCATTATTCATTTTGTTGTTGACTACTGGAATATCTATGATAAACCTCAATTGGTATGGATTGCTACATGGGGAGCAGTGATTTATCAAATGATTTATCTTGCCCGAACCAAAAGGAAAGAACGTGTAAAAACTTATACGGATGAAATCATTGGATATGTATGGCTTGTTTTTGTAATTAGCATGGGGCTGATGGGATATGTTGCAGGAAAATTCGGTGCATGGGGATTAATGTATCCATTGTTTTTGATTTTGTATGGCATACCTACATTCTTAAGTGGCGCTATTATTAAATTTCCCCCTCTACAGATTGGTGCCGTTGGGTGTTGGATTTTGGCTATAGCATCAACATTTGTTATCAATCAATACCAGGTATTGTTTCTTGCATTAGCAGTCCTTTCTGCATGGATCATTCCTGGCTACCTGCTTCGTTCACGGTTTAAAAAACAAAACTGATATGGAAGAAAAACAATTATCAGAAAAGGAAAGTCTGCTCATCATTCAGCAAATGATCAGCAGGGCAAAGGATGTATTTGTTGATACAGGCATTGGCCCCATTTTGTGGGGCACAGTCATAACCATTTGCAGCCTGGTACAGTTCCTGCAGATTCAATTTGAATTTACACTTCCTTTTGACATCTGGCTGCTTGCGTTGTTTGCAATTATTCCACAAATATTTATTTCTATTAAAGAACGTCGTGAACGAAAAGCAAAAGGATGGGATCAGGATATCATGAGCTATGTATGGATCTGTTTTGGCATTGGCATCTTTGTTGTAAACTTTATCAACAATGCAGCAGCTCATCAGTTAAACCCACTTCTGTTCGATTACAGCGTACTCATAGGTAAAAAAGACATGATTAATTTTTGGACTTTTGGAACCAGTTATTTATTATTTGTGTATGGCTATCCCACCATTGTAACCGGTGCCGCACGCAGATTCAGGCTCATGATTTTTGGCGGTGTGTTTTGTTGGGTTTGTGCAATTATTACAGTATTCACTGTTATAAAAATCGATTTTTTACTGATGGCTTTGTCTGCAACACTTGCATGGCTTATACCGGGAATTATTTTAAGACGTAAATATCTTTTGCAGAAAGAGCAACATGTTTAAAGAACTCGATCCCATATTACATTCACAGTTACGGCTTGCCGTTATGAGTTTACTCATAGGGGTAAAGGAGGCGGAGTTTACTTTTATTAAAGAAAAAACGGGTTCCACTGCCGGTAATCTCAGTGTTCAGATCAGTAAACTGAAAGAAGCAGGCTATGTGGATGTAACAAAACAGTTTAAAGACAACTACCCATTAACGATCTGCAAAATCACTCCAAAAGGAATTACCGCTTTTGAAACCTATGTGAAAGCATTGCAAACTTATCTGCCAAAGTAAGTTTCAGATTTATTCAAACCTTATCTTTACCTGCTTGTTGTTACAACAACCAGGTTTATGGAATCAATTATCAAAGTTACCCATCTTACAAAAGTTTTTAAAGAAGTTACAGCTGTCAATGATCTGTCGTTTACAGTTCAAAAGGGCGATGTGTATGGTTTCCTGGGTCAGAACGGCGCCGGAAAATCTACCACTATACGCATGCTGCTCACATTAATTACTGCAACTGAAGGCCATATTGAAATTTTTGGATATGATCTCAACAAACACCGCAAAAAAATATTAAGTAATGTAGGCGCTGTAATTGAACGTCCTGATCTATATAAATACCTCACAGCATTCGAAACCTTACAGCTCTTTGCAAAAATGAGTGAAGTAAAGATCGGCCGGCAACAATTGATGGAACAATTAGAAATGGTTGGGCTTGCACAACGGGCACATAGTAAAGTCCGCACCTACTCACAGGGTATGAAACAAAGGCTGGGTCTTGCAGTGGCGCTTGTTCACAACCCTGAATTGATCATTTTAGATGAACCAACCAATGGATTAGATCCGCAGGGAATTGCTGATATCAGGAATTTAATTTTGATGTTAAGCCAGAAGATGAATAAAACTATTCTTGTTTCATCGCACCTGTTAAGTGAAATTGAACAGATCGCCAACCGGATGCTGATCATTGATAAAGGAAAAAAGTTAGTGGAGGGATCGGTGAATGAATTATTCAGTCCCGATGATACAATGATCTTTCTTGAAACTGCAGATAATATAATTTGTGTAAACGTTCTTCGTGCAAATGGTTATGCATCTAATATTACAAGCGTTGATGAAAAAGGAATAGAACTGAAGTTGCGGAAAGAACAGGTGCCTGCATTAACGAGGATGTTAATTGAAAACAATACTGAAATACTTGGTATCACTCCCCGTCATTCACTGGAAGATTATTTTTTAAAGATCACAACAGCTAATCAACATGTGGAGCCTTTTAAAAATTGAATTGTTTAAAGTATTTAAGCGTCCACGTACATATATTGCTTTTATAGCAGTGTGGGCCATTGTTACGCTCATACAGGTTGCCATTTATGTAGATGGGCCCAAGTATATGGATTTTGTAATGAAGGATATTAAAGACAATTTTGATGTGATCGGTAATCCACTAAACGGATATTTTGTTTGTTTTCTTATTCTGCAAACATTATTGATACATGTTCCGCTTTTAGTTGCATTGGTGAGTGCTGATATGGTTGCTGGTGAAGCGAATATGGGAACACTCCGTTTACTCATTACAAAACCCATCAGCCGCACAAAACTATTGCTGAGTAAGTTTATAGCATCATCTGTTTATGCCATCATCCTTTTAATTTGGATTGCCATATTGGGTTTATTTGTTTCGATGCTGGTGTTTGGAACAGATGGTTTAATGAATGTTAAAAGTTATGAAATTATCATTCTTAATGGCAACGATATCTTCTGGCGCTACATCTGTGCTTTTGGGTATGCAGCCATTGCCCTCATCACCGTTGCAGCTCTTGGGTTTTTCTTTTCCATTTTTGCAGAAAATTCATTGGGCCCGATTGTTGCCACCATGAGTGTGATCATTGTGTTTACTATTCTTACAACCCTTGATATACCATTGTTTCAGAGTGTGAAGCATTTATTCTTCACCTCTCACATGATTGGATGGAAAGGTTTTTTTGAAATGAAGCTGGATGCAGATGGTGTTTCCATACCCGGCACAATCCGGAATTTACCGGCCGTACTACGCAGTGCAGGTATTTTATTTTTGCATATTGTTCTGTTCACAGGCGGATCGATATTTATTTTCAACCGCAAAGATGTGTTGAGTTAAAATTTTAAAATGAAACAATTAATAACCATATTTCTTACTTCTACTTTCTTGCTTCTTACTTCTGTTGGTCATGCACAAACGGCAGATGAACTGGTGAAAAAAGTAAAAGCCAAGATGGATAAAGTGAACGATTATATAGCTACAGGTAAAATGAAAACGGATGTTGTATTTATTAAAGCTCCTGTTGCCAATATTAAATCCTATTATAAAAAACCCAATCGGTTTAAAATTAAACGGGATGGGGGAATTTCTTTGTTGCCCAAGGGAGGTGTAAGTGTAAATGTAAGTTCGCTTTTATTATCTGATGATTACACAGCTATTGATGCAGGACAAACAACCATCAATAATATAGTTTTAAAAATTATTAAGCTCCTTCCATTAAATGAAAACAGTGATGTGGTATTAACAACCATGTATATTGATGAAAAGAATTTACTCATCCGCAAAGCAAGTACTACAACTAAAGACAATGGAACTTTTGATATGGAAATGCTGTTCGGCAAATATGCTGATTGGGGCTTGCCTGATAAAGTGATTTTTTCCTTTAATACCAAGGACTACAAACTTCCCAAAGGAATTACACTGGAGTATGATGATGGATCGAAAAAACCCGAACTGCCTAAGAATAAAAAAGGAAAAGTAGAAATCAGCTACAGTTCTTATATCATCAACAAAGGAGTAACGGATGAAATGTTGAAGTAACATATCCTCACTTCAACACTAAACACTACCCGCTTCTCTTACTCTTCCTCCAGCTTTTCATCCACCACACGTGCAAACATGGAAGCGCTGATTTTTTTCAAAGGATTGCTGCGTGCATCTGCATAACCGTTTCTGCTACGGAAAATATCAATGGCTGTAAATACAGATGCCAATAAAGATGTTTCATCAGCTCTGCCTTTTCCGGCAATATCAAAAGCAGTTCCATGATCGGGGCTTGTGCGTACACCTGCTAATCCTGCAGTATAATTCACCCCTTCACCAATGGCGAGAGATTTAAAAGGAATCAATCCCTGGTCGTGGTACATGGCCAATACAGCATCAAATTTTTCATATTGACCTCGGGCAAAAAAAGCATCTGCACTGTAAGGCCCGAAACACATAATGTCGTTTTGCTTTGCATCTTTAATCGCCGGCTTAATGATCTCTTCTTCTTCTTTTCCAATTAATCCTTCATCACCTGCATGCGGATTGAGACCCAATACAGCAATTTTTGGTTTATCAATTCCAAAATCTTTTTTCAGCGATTGATTGATGATCTTGAGTTTACTTAAAATTACTTCTCTTGAAATATGTCCTGCAATTTCTGCAACCGGCACATGCTCGGTTACCAATGCCACCCGCAGGTTTTCTGCTACCATAAACATCACCACATCGGAAGCTTCAAATGCAGCTTTTAAATAAGGTGTATGCCCGGTATGTTGAAATGTTTCAGACTGTACATTTTTTTTATGGATGGGTGCAGTAACCAATGCATCAATTTGTTTTTCTTTTAAAGCATACACTGCTGCTGTTAACGATTTAATGGCATATAAACCCCCAACATCATTCAATTGCCCCGGCGTAATATTGACATCTTCCTCCCAGCAATTGTAAACATTGACCATTTTGTTGTTCAGGCGTTGAAGTTCTTTGGCCGACTGGTAGTTGAAATTGCCATCATTGATCGCTTTTTTATAAAAATTGATCACTTTATTTGAAGCAAAAATAACCGGCGTGCAAATTTCAAGCAGGCGGTTATCGCTTAAGGCTTTGATGATAATTTCAATGCCGATTCCATTTACGTCGCCGCAACTAAAACCGATAACAGGTTTGTTTTCAGGATTGATCATGTTCATTTACTCTTCCTGCAAATGTAATGGAATGATTTGTATGAAAATCTCTTTCTAATGCATTGGTTTGCAATGCCAGAGCCCGGTGTGAAAATACGGGGTTTCAAAAATGCGTTTTCTACTGTATTTGATAAGGGAAAAAAGGTAGTCTGCTAAGGGTTTATTCATAGCCGATATTTAGGATTTGAAAAAATCTGTTGCTACTTTGTGTTCAAATCTTAATCCCCATGAAAGCAATGCTCATCGCAGCAGCTATAGCGCTGTCTGCAAACTCGTTTAAGGAAAATAATTTTTCAGCCAATCAATCTATTGAAAGTGTTTCTGCAATACCCACACAGGAGTTTGGTTACTTCCGTGTACACCGTATGGGTAATGATGCATCGCTCAATTGGTCGGTTAGTAACCCGGAGGATGCTGATTTTTTTACCATTGAAAGATCATACGACGGAACCAACTTTGAATCCTTGTGCGACATGCCTTGTGCAGGCAATGCAACGCATAAGTACAGAGACAATACGGTGTTTCCCGGATACATTTATTATCGAATTAAATCCTTTCAGCACGACGGTTCAATGATCACATCTCCTGTTGAGATGCTGAGAATTGTAAGACGTGGTTGATTTTATTAGCGGTCTGTGAGCAGCAATGCATACAGACCGGTATTTATAAACCTGTTCCTATGAAGCGACTTATACTTAGTTTGTTTCTTATTATTGGAGTTGCCACACAAAATACAACGGCACAAATCACCTTCCCTGTAATCAGGGCAGGCTTTGGTGTTGATGCCGATTTGAGAAGTAATTATTTCAATGGATTTTTAACAGCAGGCAACGACGATTGGTTTAGTAATACCATAGGTGGTGGCGGTCAATTCATAATAGACACAACAGGTGCCGCTTATATTGTTTCAAGGTATGGAACAGTTCCTGCCACACGCATGTATCCATTTTTCAGGGGTATGCGTTATGAACAATTTTCTACTGTAAACAACAAATTGCTGATCGATGGAATTTTTATCAGGGATCATCATGGTGATGACTCTACTGTATTTGCAGCAGGTAGTAATAAAAATGGTCATAATCCCAGTACCTGGACAACCCCCATATCACAAGGTATTCCCGATAAGAATGATATCCTTGATATGTTTATGCATGTACGCAGGGATGGAGTTAATTCTGCAGATTCACTTTGGTTTTTCGGAGGCATTTCAATTGCTAATACTACAGGTAACAGGTATTTTGATTTTGAAATGTATCAAACAGATATTTATTATAATAAACCAACCTTAAACTTTTATGGTTATGGACCCGATGCAGGTCACACTTCCTGGTTATTTGATGCAGCCGGTAATGTAACGAGAGCGGGTGATATCATTTTTACTGCAGAATTTGGAAGTTCATCGCTTACTTTCCTTGAAGCGAGAATCTGGGTTCATCAGAGTTCTTTATCTGTAACTCCGGTTGCATTTAGCTGGGGCGGTAGTTTTGATGGCGCTGCTCCCGGAGCTACATATGGTTATGCGAATATTGCCCCCAAAACAGCAGGTACTTTTTATACCGGCTTGCAATGCGTCAACAACACATGGGCGGGCCCTTTTTCTGTTGTGCTTCAGGATAATAGTGTAATAGCTAACTATAGTGCCAAACAGTTTATGGAGTTTTCAGTAAACCTCAGCAAATTAGGGCTTGATCCTTTAGTAACCATGGGGGATCCTTGTGCATTACCCTTCAGAAAATTATTAGTAAAAACAAGAGCATCTACTTCTTTTACAGCAGAACTGAAAGATTTTGTGGGTCCGTTCAGTTTTTTCAGGGCACCCGCTGCACAAATTGCAACAGACTTCCCCATCTTATGCCAGAACGGGGTTGCTGAAATATGGGTTACAAACCCTATTTCAACATCTTTATATACCTGGACTACGCCCAATGGAAATATTGTAGGCACAACAAACGGCGACAGAATTACCGTAAGTCAGGCCGGTACTTATATTGTACAACAACAGCTCATGGATAGTTGCGCATCAACTTATGCCTCCGATACCATTATCATCACTATGAATAATGGTTGTAATGTATTGAGTGGTAAACCATATCTTTTTAATGCAAAGTTGAAAGATTACCAAACAAGTGTTTTATCATGGAACAGCAACGATCAATCAACCACAGATATATATGAAATTGAAAGAAGTACTGATGGGGTTAATTTTATTGCTGTTAATGCAATAAAGGCAAACAGCACAGGTATATATTTGGAAACCGATGATATCAGCCGGGTTACAGGTAATGAAGTGTATTACCGGTTAAAATTTCATGGAACAGGTGGCCGTATTTATTACAGCAACATCATTCGTTTGTTATTAAGATCAAAGCAGGATCAGTTTTTAACGGTGGCTCCAAATCCTGTAAGCGACCAGTTCCGGTTGAGCTTCTCCGTTACTAAACCAGCTGCTATTGAAATCAGGATCATGAACAGTACAGGTGCTGTTGTTTACCAAACCAATGAACTTGCAGGAACAGGTTTAAATGAATGGATCATTAACCAGGTGGCCAACTGGAGCCCCGGTCAATACATTGTACAGGTAAAACTTGCCGATGAAGTATTCAGGAAAAGACTGATTGTAACACACTAATAAATTAAGAGGCCCTTCTTCACGAAGGGCTTTTTTATACCAGGTGTATTTGCAAAGCAGGATCGTTTCTTCCTTTATAATTTCGACAGGTATTGTTTTCTACTAAATTGATTGTACTAATTAATCTGTCTCGTTGCTATTACTGCTACTTTTGCAGAGTGCAATACACACTAAAAAAATCACTCGGTCAGCATTTTTTAAAAGATGAAAATATTTGCAGGCAAATTGTTGATTTGGTTCTGGAAGAAAAGCCACGTCAATTAGTAGAAGTTGGCCCCGGTGCAGGGGCATTAACCAAATATTTACTGGAGTTGAAAGAAATCGATTTTAAAGCCATCGAGCTTGATAAAGAAAAGATTGATTATCTGCAGCAAACCTATCCCGCCAGCAAAGGCAAACTTATACACCGGGATATTTTAAACGCCGACATTCCTTTTGAAGGGAAATTTATGCTGCTGGGAAATTTTCCGTACAACATTTCAACGCAAATTCTGTTTAAAGTACTCGACTGGAAAGACCAGGTTGATTGTGTTGTGGGTATGTTTCAGAAAGAAGTAGCACAGCGGATAGCATCTAAAGAAGGAAATAAATCGTATGGTATACTGAGCGTTTTGGTGCAGGCTTATTACGATGTAGAATATTTATTTGATGTGCATGAAAATAGTTTTGATCCGCCACCAAAAGTAAAAAGCGGGGTTATCAGGTTAAGACCTGTGCAGCAAATACACGAAATGGCCAGCGAAAAGAAATTTATTCTGTTGGTGAAAACAGCCTTTAATCAACGTCGTAAAATGTTACGCAATGGAGTAAGAGGGTTATTTGCAGCAGAATTTTTAACAGATGAAATATTTAATAAACGTGCTGAGCAATTAACGGTTAAACAATTTGCTGAGTTAACATTTAAAATGTTTTAAACAGATAGGGTGTTGAATAGTCAAGAATAAAAATTAAAAGTGAAAGTAATAGTTACCACAAAATGTCATGAATACCTGTTGAGTAAATTGCAGGAAGGCGGGTATACAGTTGCATATCTTCCCAACATTACATACGAAGAGTTAATCAGTCAGCTGGACGATGTGGCAGGATTGGTTGTTTCAACACGTGTAAAAATTGATGCTGCAGTAATTGAAAAGGCAACGCAACTGATGTGGATTGGACGGCTTGGAAGCGGGCTCGAATTAATTGATATGCCTTATGCCGAAGCCAAAGGAATAAAAGTGTACAGCAGCCCCGAAGGCAACTGCGATGCTGTTGGTGAACATGCGCTGGCCATATTGCTTGGCCTCATGAATAAGATTTATACAAGCTTTGATGAAATAAAAAAATATCAATGGCTCCGTGAGGAGAACCGGGGTTTTGAATTAAATGGAAAAACAGTTGGCATCATTGGATTTGGTAACACCGGCCAGGCATTTGCAAAAAAGCTAAAGGGCTTTGATGTAACAGTGCTTGCACATGATAAATACCAGTTTGGATTTGGCGGTGAGCAAATAAAAGAAGCATCTATGGAACAGGTGTTAAAGTACAGCGATGTCATCAGCATGCATTTACCATTAACGGAAGAAACATTGTATTATGCTGATCATGCTTTTTTTGAATCGGCAAAACAAAAACCTTATTTCATTAACACATCAAGGGGCAAAGTGCATAATACCAAAGCGTTAATAGAAGCATTGCAAAATGGATGGATTGCAGGTGCAGGTTTGGATGTGTTGGAAAATGAAAAACTGAATGATTATTCGAGTGAAGAAAAGCAACAGCTTGATTGGTTGTTGCAGCAGCCGAATGTGATCATAACTCCACATATTGCCGGGTACACCCATGAAGCATTTTATAAAATGAGTAAAATACTGGCCGATAAACTGGGCCTGATGTAAATCAATCAAGCACAGTAAACGGCAATTCAATTCTTATTTTTTCCCATTGAACTGCAATTGTTCCTTTATTTTTTCCTTTAGTTTCAATGAAGTATTGCAAGCGTTCCAACGGCTGAGCTGTTAGTGTTGGTTTAAGTGTTACACGAATAATATCATCATTTGCATCATAGTCATCTGATAAATGTTGCTGATAATTTTTATTGATGATAAAGATCCATTCTTCTTTGCCGGGGATAGTGAATACTGCATACTTACCTGCAGTTATTGTTTTACCGTTCACTGAAATGGAATGATTGATCTCAATATTAGTGGCACTATGTGCACCCGTTACCCACACATCGTTGTATGGTACCAGGCCTCCCCAGATATTACGCCCACGAACTGCAGGTGAATAATAGTTGATACGAAGGGTTGTTTTATTAATGTTTGCAATAACAGACGATTTGATACTCTTTTTGGAACTGTCTTTAACAGCATTGGGGTTAGTTGATATTTCATCGGGCTTGGTATTCTGTGCTGAAGCAGTTTGCAAGCTAAACAGTATCAATAGTAAATAAGTAAAGGCCTTCATTCAAATCGTATTTAATTCAAAAATAAGCAAACAAATGGGTGATGAACTTATCGGATTTGTAAAAGTCAACAAAATGGTAACTGTACAAATGTGCAATGCAACTACGGATGTTCACGGATTTGCAGCAGTAAATATAATTGTGGTTTCTAGTTCTTTTCTTTGAAAAAAGTTGTTTACTTTTGAATTCAAATAAAACATGCAACGCTTCAGCAATTCTGAGGCGTTGTTATTTTTTTTGTATCATCGAAAAGGAAGGAGGAATTATGAGTATTCAATATGTAACAAAGGAAACACTTGAAAAAATGCAGGCAGAGTTGCAGCATATGAGAGGTATTGACCGCCCTGCAGCATCTAAAGCTATAGCCGAAGCCCGTGAAAAAGGCGACCTGAAAGAAAATGCTGAATACGACGCAGCAAAAGAAGCACAGGGCATGCTGGAAGCAAAGATCAAACAACTGGAAGGTGTTCTTTCCAATGCACGTATAGTTGATGAAAACACAATTGATACCAGCAAAGTAACCATCTTAACTAAAGTAACGGTTACCAACCTGGCTACCAAAAAACAAATCACTTACCAGATTGTAGGTGAACATGAGGCAGATCTGAAACTGGGAAAAATTTCTGTTACATCGCCCATTGGTAAAGGGTTGCTGGGTAAAGCAATTGGTGAAATAGCTGAAGTGCAGGTGCCTGCAGGAGTAGTAAAGTTTAAAGTAGAAGATATTACTGTTTAAACCGGAAGAGATAAAACTGCTGATTAAATAAGATGAGTAATATACGCTCATCTTTTTATTTTACTTTTACCGGAATAAAAGCGGTTGATTAATGGGCCTGCTACAATTGAAGTTTCAATCGGCAATCCTGAATCTGAAATCAAAACTATTTGGGGGCATGAGTATTTTTTCAAAAATAATTGCAGGTGAAATACCCTCCTATAAAATTGCTGAGAATGAAATGTTCTTTGCATTTTTGGATATTGCTCCTTTAGCTGAAGGCCATGTGCTGATAGTACCCAAAGTTGAAACAGATAAGATATTTGATGTACCCGATGCTTATCTTGCAGAACTGTTGCTCTTTGCCAAACCAATTGCCAAAGCTATTGAAGCTTCCTTCAATTGTAACCGGGTTGGTATTGCAACAGTTGGACTTGAAGTACCACATGCACATCTGCATCTGGTACCCATCAATACGGCGGATGACCTTAATTTTACAAGACCCAAATTGAAACTAACCGATACACAATTTAAAAATGTGCAGGAAAAAATCCTGGGAAAACTAAAATAAAACCATGACTCAATTACGCTACGATGATTTAGGATATAAGAAAAAAGGCAGGAAAAGAAATCCCCGTCCGCAATTCATAACAATTGTTTGTGTTATATTATTTGCATATGGTTTATGGGAAATTGTTTATTCTTATACAGGCAACATTGTTCTGAAAGGTGGTGTTGACACATTATACCCTGCCATCAATGCATTGATGATGGTATTTGGATTTGTAGGTTTAAGTGGTGTGTGGAGCATGGAGAAATGGGGCCCCATCAGTTTTGTGATTGTAATAACCCTGAAACTTTTGATAGACGCTATTTTTGGTCACTTTAACTGGCTATACATCTTTGGATATATTCCTGCAGCGTTATTTTTATTGACGTTGCCCAAAATGAGAAAAACAGATTGATCTTTTGTTTTTGTTTACATGAAAAATTTCTTTCTCATTTCTTTCTTGCTTTTCTTAATTACAACAGTTATTTGTTCAACTGTTTCTGCTCAGAATTATCTACTCCGTGAAAAATCAAATGTTGAAAAAAGATTTAAAAAGTATGGTACACAAAATGATGTAAAGACTTTTGTGTATGAAACAGACTCTACACTGAGGCTTTCAGTACAAGACAGCACAAAACGTGGCATGGACATTACCTGTTTTTTTGATAAGCATGGAAAATGTTATAAAGAAACCAAGACAACAGATTGTGATGAGTGTTTTCAGAAATATTTAGGAGAAGTACTTTCCAAAAAAATGTACAAATGGAAAAAAGTAAATGAAACACTTTATATCTCTACTGAGTTTTGGAATAAATGTATTGTAATTGACAAGAAGAGGCCTTTCTCATACAGTATTATTCATGAATTTATGAACAAAAAGGAACAAAAGACTTTGTATCAAAGTATCAGTCTTTAATCTCTATTTAATTCACACTGTTACTTTTTCAATCTTCCCGGGTTCTGTTTTATAAAATCTTCCCAACCATTTAATTTCCCTTTCCCTTTTAGTAATATATTGGAAGTTTGAAAATGATGGCATAAAGCAACGGCCAATGCATCGGTTGCATCAAAATATTTTGGTTTGGCTTTAAACTGTAGCACATGCTGCAGCATGTTCCAAACCTGTTCCTTATCAGCATTACCATTACCGGTTACAGATTGTTTTACTTTTTTGGGTGAATACTCTGTTACGTCCAATCCTGCGCTCATAGCTGTTGCAATAGCAACTCCCTGCGCTCTTCCCAGTTTCAACATACTCTGTACATTTTTTCCAAAGAAGGGAGCTTCAATGGCAAAGTCTGTTGGATGGTGTTGCTCAATGATCTGTTTTACTTTTTCATGAATCAGTTGCAGGCGGATGTACACATCGTTGTGTTTGGTTAATTTCAATACATCCATTTCAATTAAGTAGGGATGGTTTTGTTTGAAACCAATGAGTCCGTAACCCATTACAACCGTTCCCGGATCGATGCCCAAAATGATTTTAGCAGAAGTTTGCAAACCGGAGTTTATTTTTGAACAAATTAACCCAAACTGAACAGGAATTTCAAAATCTTTATCAATTACTTTCTGGGACCCGTGCTTTTTGTATGGATTAGCATTTCCTTATACAACCAGGTGCGTCATCAACCCGACTTATCTCTTGCGTGGCAGCAAATGAAAAATGCCTTTGCAGGTGAACAAAGCTGGAAATTATGGTTGGCTGTAATGCTGATGCCTGTTAACTGGGGACTGGAATCTTATAAATGGTATGTATTGGTGAATAAATATCAACCCTTATCATTCAGCAAAGCATTTGAATCGGTATTAAGTGGTTTAACATTGGCTATGAACACACCTAACAGAATTGGTGAGTATGGAGGAAGGGTCGTTTATCTTGAAGCTTCCTTTAGATTAAAAGGGGTGGCACTTGCACTGGTGAGCAGTGTAGGACAATTGATGATCACTTTAATTTTTGGATGGTTGGCCCTGCTCATATTAAAACCACAGTTACAGCAGGTGCATTTAGGCGCAACACATTTTTCCGGCATATTGCTGCAGGTATTTCAATATTCAGTTCTGTTTTTTATTGTTCTTACAGGTGTTTTCTTTTTCAGAATGCAGTTGCTGGCAAAGATGCTGAAATGGATACCCTGGCTAAAAGAAAAGTTATCATTTACAGATGTATTGGAGAATCTGTCAAACAGGGGATATTTGCAGATATTATTTTACTCTTTTTTACGTTTTATAGTTTTTGCCTTACAATATGTGTTGATATGGCAGGCTTTACAGATTGAGATACCGTGGTGGCAGGGTTTTTGGAGTGTGGCATTGATCTTTTTAGTGATGGCAATTGTTCCAAGTTTTGCAATAGCCGATGTGGGGATCAGGGGAAAAGTGGCCATCAGTATTATTGGAATATTCAGTACAAACAGTATTGCTATTCTTGCCGGAACAATAGGGATCTGGTTCTTAAACCTGGTGCTGCCCGCTTTAATTGGAAGTTTACTGTTGCTGACCATTAAAATTTTTAAAGAGCGATGATAATGTACCGTTGAATGACCAGGACAATTTCTTTTAACATGCTAAAAACAAACCGTGAATTACAGATGAAGTTTATATTGATCCTGATCCTTACATTTTTTTCATTTACTCCAGCTCCTTTGAAATCGGGCGATGAGTATTGCGGGATCCGTAATACAGCCTGGCATAGTGGTGAATCAATTAACTATCATGTGTATTATACACTGGCAGGTATTTATGTGTATGGTGGCGAGGCCAACTTTAATGTAAACATGGAGCGGTATAATGGCAAACCTGTTTATCACATTATCGGCGATGGAAAAACAACTTCTTTCTTTGATGGTTTTTTTAAAGTAAGGGATAAATACGAAAGCTATATTGATACATCAACTCTTCAACCCTACAAATTTGTAAGAAATATAGAAGAAGGTGATTTTAAAAAATTTGAGTCAGTTACATTTAATCAAACGAGCAACACGGCTACCTCACAGGGAGGTACGTTTAAAGTGCCCGGTTGTATACAGGATGTGCTGAGTTCAATTTATTATGCCCGTAATATTGATTTTAATAAATACAAACCCGGCGATCGTATTCCTTTCAATATGTTTATTGATGATAAAACTTATAATCTCTATATCCGGTACTTAGGTAAAGAAAAGATCAAAACCAAGTATGGTAAATTCAATGCTATAAAATTTAAACCTTTATTGATTGAAGGAACCATCTTTAAAGGCGGCGAAAAAATGACCGTTTGGGTAAGTGATGATCCTAACCGTATTCCGGTACGTATTGAAAGCCCTATTTCAGTTGGCAATATAAAAGTGGATATGATGGGCTACCGCAATACCCGTTATAAGTTGGGCGGACTGGTTAGTATCAGGTAAGCAGGTGAATGGTCAATTGTGAGTGGTGGGCGAAGTCGAGTGGTGGGCGAGGTCGAGTGGTGAGCGAAGTCGAGTGGTGAGCGAAGTCGAACCACGGTTTAGTAAATCGAGCGTAGTCGGGAATTACGTTCAAGATTACTTGTCTGTTTTCAAATTTCATCTAAGTGAAACGAATCTTTCATTCTTATCCCCTTTTCTGTTTGTTGCAGTGTACAGCATTCTATCAACGGATCATGCTCAAAGAAAAGGATGAAATCTTTTTCAACAGCTTCATTTAAAAATGATTTCTTTTCATTCATTGTAAGTAAAGGTCTTGTGTCATATGCCATTACATAAGGGATGGGTATATGCGCAGCGGATGGCAACAGGTCGGCCATATATACAATTGTCTTTCCGTTGTATTGTATTTGCGGCAACATCATGCTTTCGGTATGCCCATTAACAAATCGAATGGAAATGTTTTCAGCAAAAGAAGAGGAGGGAAGCAGATGAAATGCAGCCTCACCCGGCACAATAAATTTCAACTGTCCACTTTCCTCTATGGGTAAAATATTTTCTTTTAAAAAAGAAGCCTTCTCCCTGTCGTTTGGTTGGGTAGCCCATGCCCAATGACTTTCATTGCTCCAGAAAATTGCATTCTTAAATGCAGGAACCAACAAATCGCCATCCCGTTTAATAGAACCTCCGCAATGATCAAAATGCAGATGCGTAAGAAACACATCAGTGATATCATCTTTTCCAAAACCGTATTTGGATAATGATGAATCCAGTGTATCAGATCCATGCAGGTGATAATGGCTCATGAATTTTTCATCCTGCTTATCGCCCATACCATTGTCAATTAAAATGAGGCGGTTGCCGTCTTCAATCAACAAACTTCTCAAAGCCCAGCTGCAGAGATTGTTTGCATCAGCAGGGTTTAGTTTATTCCACATTACTTTAGGCACCACACCAAACATGGCACCACCATCTAATTTAAAGTAACCGGTATTGATCGAATACAATTTCATTGACTTATGAATTTGTTTGTACAGATTTAGATTTTGAATAGGTAAACAATAATCCAACCAATCCAAAAGCAAAAAATATAACAAGAGAGAGGATGGAGTTGCGCATATTTTTAGTAACCCCTTCAATAAATCCAAAACTGAATAAACCAATTACAATTGCCAGTTTTTCGGTTACGTCATAAAAACTAAAGAACGAAGCGGTATCTTTTGTTTCGGGCATCAGTTTGGCATAAGTAGCACGGCTCAAAGCCTGGATGCCGCCCATCACTAAACCAACAAAAGAAGCAATGATATAAAAATGCATTTCTGTTTGAATAAAATAACCTCCAATACAGGCTGTGATCCAAAGTATAACCGTAAAGATCAATACACGAATATTACCAAACTTACCTGATAACCTCGACATAAGAATAGCACCGGCAATGGCAACGAGTTGCAACAGCACGGCCGTAATGATGAGTTTAATATTTTCAAGTTTTAATTCTTTGATCCCAAAATCAATGGCTACCAGTAAAACTGTTTGTACGCCCATGCTGTAGAAAAAGAAAGAGAACAAAAAGCGTTTCAGTACATGCATATGTTTCACCTGGTTCCAAACCAGTTTTAATTCACGATAGCCATTGGTCAATATATTTTTCTGTGATTGCTGATTTGATTTGATACTCTTGGGTAAAAGCTTAAAAGGAATTTGTGCAAAACCAATCCACCAGATACCAACCAGTAAGAACGTAATTTTTAATGGCAGTTTAGGATCACCTGTCATGGTTAAAACCATTGCAAAGCCAATCAATTGCAG
>JANMOR010000341.1:0-2745 GCA_031369435.1 Chitinophagaceae bacterium | reverse complement strand
AAAATATTTTCTTGTTGTTCCAAAATAGCTAACACCAATGCTTCGCTTCCAGCGAACATCAACACCAGCAGGTTCAGGAGCCATCTTCATAATGGCCTGGTGAAGCTGTTCAAGACGTACATATGCTTCCTGCTGCACAGTGCCAGCAAATGCAGTATTATTATCTTTCTGTTTTAGCCACTTTCCAATTGTTTTCATTACAAGTGCGTCGGTACAATCCCCTTTGGGTAAAGGGTCTTTCTGACCCCATGCTGATGTATGGATAATAAGGAGCAAAAAAATTGTTATTTGTTTTTTCATGCCAATAAATTTTATCGTGATAATGTTAACCTGGAACCCACCATGGTAATATGGCTGCCGTGATTACCTGCACTTGATCTGTTACTGCTCACCGTGCATTTTTTATATTTTCCTGGCCGGCCTTTGCCTTCCTTAAAAGGTACGGACAGGTTGCACCCAAGGGAAGTAGTGTTTGCAGGATCAACAGATTCCTGTTTTTGCGGCCCTTGTGCAGAACTGTTGCTGGCATCGCTTATCTGAACTTCGCCTATTTCTATTTCTATTTTTTTAAATTTTAATTTCGATTCATCAATGCTGCAGGTATTACATTCTTCTTTTATACCACCTACAATAAGTTTAATGCTGTCGGCATAAGCACAATTGGGGATTTTGAACGAGGGTAATTGTTTGGTTTGTTTTGGAACTTCCTCATTAGTTGGGGTACAACTGCTGAACATAGGTGGGTCTTTTTTTATCCTTCGATAGGCAGCAGCAAAATTTGCTGTGTAGGCATATACCCACTGGTTTTTTTTCCATATCTCTTCATGAAATTTCCCCATCCGTTGGTTATAATCATTTAGTGAAGAGTAAGCGGTCAATTTAATGTAGTTGTGAACCTTTTTTTTGTTTTGAAAATAAACTCTGTTCATTGCATCGCCCCCTTCATCAATAATTACTTTTGCCTGTTGCATGAAACTATTATTGGCAGCATCTACAACTGCACATTCTCCCCGGGCATTTGCTACGTCCTCTCGTCTTTTCTTTTCAAGCGCATTCAACCGGTTGGTAGTAGTTTGGTGAAAAGCTTCAGCCATCATATTCATTACTTCTTCAATGCTTACGGCTGTTTTCTTTTTAATAGCTAATGGAAGTTTGCGGCCGGCTTTAAAATAGGCATTGCTGTTGTGAAGTGTGAGAACAGGATTATTATAACTGCTGTCCATCATTTTATTTACAAAAACTGTTGTTCTTGCTTCTGCGGAATTTGCTTCTTCTGAAGCCCTTTGATACAGTAAGTTTGTTGCATCATGAAACGCTTCCCATTGTTTTATTGCCATGGGTGTTTCTGTAACACTTACGGGTGTTGGCAGCATCAGCGTTAAAAAAGGTTCGTAACCCAGCGGGTCATCTTCCATCGGGTAATCAAAATCAATATCATCGTCATCAAGCTCGGCTCCCAGACTTTCTATCCGGGCTGCTTTTTCCAGTGTAAAATAATTTTTTAGTGACCGTCTTAATGCTGCAATGCCATTTACAGAGTCACCCTGATGCAAGTAAATATTGCTCAATGTTAAATTAGCCAGTGAATGATCAGGAAAAATCATTGTAACACTATCAAGAAATTTTTTTGCAACCTGTACTTCTCCTAATCCAAACCATGCCTGCCCGATATTATTTAATACAGTGCTGTTTTTTGGATATTTTTTATTGAGATATTGAAGAATGGGTAAAGCTGCGTGTTCAGCACCAATCATTGTTAGAAAAGATGCATAGTTATTCAGCATATCAGGATCAGCTATGCTGTCAAGGCATACTTTGCCCGACAGCCACACGGCTTTCTCCCAATGACCATAGACCCAACAGCCTGTTGCAGCATTGTTGATTTCTACAACTGATTTGTAATTGGTTTTTGTTTCAAGGTAAATTTGTAAGGCAGCTGTTCTCTCTTCCGGGGGAATTATTTTTTCAATACCTGCATGTATTTTTTTTATAAAAGTATAAAGCCCGGAGTCAGATAGAATTTTATCAGGCAATGCTTTTATTCTTTCAACATCTCTCTTTGGAACAGGGGCTTCTTTTTCCCCGGCCTGTTGAATTATTTTTTCAGAAATGCCTGATACATTCGTTTTCACTCCACCCATCATTGCAACCTGCTTTTTCAAATTCGCTATTTGTTCTTCCAGGCTTTTTATTGTTGCTTCATCTTCTTTATTTTTTTTTGCATCTGCCAATTGTTTTTCCAATTCAATAATCTGGATATTTAATTGATTGATTGCTTCCCTTATTTGTACCTGCATTTCTGTTTGTGTGGGCGGCTTCTCTTGCGCTAAGGAAGGCTGCACTGAAAAAAGGATCATTAACAGAAAAAAGATGATAAGCATCATGGTCAATGATTTTGAATGGTTATTGTTTTATAAATTCTACTCTCCTGTTATTGGCTTTACCTGCAGGGGTAGCATTTTTATCCATCGGTTCAGCTTCACCCTTGCCATCGGTTTGCATCCTGCTTTCATCAATGCCAAATTCACTTGCCAATGTTGCTTTAACCGATGCTGCTCTGCGTTTGGAGAGATCAAGATTGCTAGCATCATTTCCATCAGCATCTGTGTGTCCAACAATCTTTACTTTTAAATCAGGATTTTCTTTAAGCACTGTTGCAATTTCTTTCAAGGTTCCATACGATTCGGGTTTGATGTTGGCACTGTTTACATCAAACAGAATTCCATGTGTTACCCATTTATTTTG